>JAILHZ010000139.1 GCA_024695545.1 Clostridiales bacterium | reverse complement strand
CGGTTGTTTTTCACGTCAAGACGCGAGACGTACATCGGTGCCGGAAGCGCCAGTCCCAGGCCTCTTCGCTGTCCCGGAGTATACGCCACGATACCCTTATGTGTGCCGAGAACCTTGCCGTCTTTATCGACAAAATCACCTGCCGGGTATTCTTTTCCGGTGGTCTTCTTCAGGAACGAGACATAGTCTCCGTCCGGGACGAAACAGATGTCCTGGCTCTCTCTTTTTTCGGCGTTGATCATGCCCGCATCCTTTGCGATCTCACGGACTTCCGTCTTCTTCAGATCACCCAGCGGAAACACCGTGTGCGCCAGCTGTTCCTGCGTCAGATTGTAAAGGACATAGCTCTGATCCTTGGTCTCGTCCAGTGCTTTTAGAAGATGGAAACGGCCGTCGTCGCCCTTCCCGATCCGGGCATAGTGACCGGTCACGATCACATCGCAGCCGAGGACCTGCGCACGCTCGTAGAGTTTTCCGAACTTGAGGTAGCGGTTACAGTCGATACAGGGATTCGGCGTCCGGCCGTGCTCATAGCAGTCGACGAATTTGCCGATGACTTTCTCGCGGAATTCATCCTGAAAATTGAAAACATAATAAGGGATGCCGAGGTGCATACACACGGAACGTGCATCCTCCACGTCATCTAGCGAACAGCATGTCTTGGGATTGGCAACGACGATATCATCATTGCTGTAAAGCTTCATGGTGCAGCCGATGCAGGAATAACCCCGCTCCAGCATGATCTTGGCGGCCAGCGAAGAATCGACGCCGCCGCTCATAGCGATCAGCGCGCTGCTCATTTGCCGAGTTCCAGCATCGCGTCGATGCACTTTCTGGAATCGCGGATCAATTCATCGCTCATGATGATCTCTTCACCACCGGTGCCGAGTACGGTACGGTAAACATCGACCAGCGTCGTCGCCTGCATGTTATGGCAGACACAATCCTTGGACAGCGCGTAGAAGCTCTTGTCCGGGCAGTCGAACTGCAGATGCTCGACGATACTGTTTTCTGTCGCGATGATGAATTCCTTCTCATCACTCTTCTTCGCATATGCCATGATCTCCGTCGTGGATCCGACGAAGTCAGCCTGAGCGACAAACTCCGGACGGCTCTCCGGATGGATCAGTATCTTGGCACCCGGGTGCTCCTCACGGGCTCTGTCAAAGTCTCTCTGCGTAAAGCGCAGGTGCGTCGGACATCCGCCGTGCACGAGCTTCATTTCCTTCTCGGGAAGTTTCTTTCCGATCCAGTCGCCGAGGTTACAGTCCGGTACGAAAAGGATCTTATCGTTATCGATATTCTTAATGATCTTTACTGCGGAAGAAGAAGTAACTGCAACATCGCAGAGCGTCTTTAATTCAGCGGTCGTATTGATATAGGCAACTACCGTATGGTCCGGATTCTCCGCCTTCAGTGCGGCAAGCATCTCGGGCTCGATCTGCTCCGCCATCGGGCAGCCGGCTACGGGATTTGCGAGGTAGACCTGCTTCTCCGGAGAGAGCATCTTTACGGTCTCGGCCATAAAACGCACTCCGCACATGATGACCTTCTTTGCGGAAACCTTTGCCGCTTCCTGGGCAAGTCCGAAGGAGTCGCCGATATAGTCCGCGACCTCCCAGATGTCGTGGCGCTGATAAGCATGTACTAAGATACAGATATCGCGCTCTTTCTTTTCCTTATTGATCGCATCCTGCAGTTCGCGAACAGTCATGGTATTACCTCACTTTAGCCGCTGATGAACATCGGGAAATAGCTCTCGATATCATCAAAGAATTTCTTTAAATGGATCAGATCCGTTGCCGCCTTGTGCACGGTGATCGAGATCGGCAGATACTTCTTACCGTTCTCTTCGACGATCTTGCACATATCGACCGCTGGGAAGAAATAGTCCTTCATCTCGTGAAGATCGACAGAAAATCCGTCAAACGAGAACCACGGATTGAAGCAGACATTGTAACTGTTCGTCGGCGGCATGCCCTTCATGGCAAAGACACCCTTGCTGTTTCCGTACTTCTCCAGGTCGGAAAGGAACTTCTCGTTAAACACAGCAAAGTCCTCATCATATTCCGTCCAGAGGATCGTGCTTGTCTCGTCGTCCTCGTGATATACCGGATATGCCGGATTTAAGTAATTCCACCAGCCGATCTGACCGTCCTTATACGCGACGGAAAGTTCGCCCTGATTATTGATGGCGCGCGTCACCATATAGTAAAACACGCAGTCCTGACGGTATCCCTTTTTCTCGAGCGCCGGAAGAAGCTCCGTGACATCGATTCTCCGGTTAAGGGAGATATTCATCGGGAACATCTTCGCATAGTAATGGAAGTGCTGGGCTCTCGGCCATGTGGCCTGATCGTAGGTGAAAAACTGTGATTTCATAAGATCTCCTCAATATGATCGATGGACATTACCTGCGCATAGCGGTGATTCCAGATTTCGTAGCTATAGTAGTGATAGAGTTCTTCTCCGGAGAGATATCTGTTATCGAATGTCGTATGTCCGCCTCTCGGGATAACGACATTGTAGCCGAGTTCATAGGCGACCTTCACCGTAGCGTCAACGCAGAAGTCGGTCTGCATACCGGTAATGATCAGTTTCTTTACGTCTCTTTCCTGAAGATATTCATGAAGTCCTGTCTTGCGAAAAGCACTGTTATAACGCTTGTCGAAGATCTTTTCTCCATTCTTCGGTGCCACCTGGGAATAGATCTCAAATCCGCTGTCGCCCTTGACCAGGGCATTGTCCTCGTGGCGTATGAAGATCACTTCGATCCCCTTATCCCTGCAAATCTTCTCCATCTGGGAAATCGTCTTGATCAGACGCTTCTCATCGTACGGATGCTCCAGAATCAGAGCATTTTGCATATCGATCACAAGCATAGCCGTCTTCGGCATAAGGAACACTTCCTTCACAATAAGATCGCACATCCGCCGCCACAACCTCCGGCAGCCGATATACCCTATTACTATATCATAAAAGAACTATGAATGAACTATAGAGGATAAGGATTATGTTAAGAATACTCGGTTCCCAGATATGGAATTGTAACTGTGTATTCGCTAAATTCAGCTATTTCGAAACTATAATCCTTACTTGATTTCATCCTATTCCAATCCTCTTCTGTTATCAAAGACTGATCAAATATCTCATATGTGAAATATGATCTTCCTTTATAAATGCAAAGCTTAAGATTATCCCACTTCGATAGAGGTTCCAATGAGTCAAACGACCCACACAGAACCACTTCATCAGCAAACTCTATCGAGCTTCCGGTTAAATGTGCCAATCTCCACTTACTTGACCTATCAAGACAGCAAAGATGAATATAACTCTCCGTTTCATCAATCGCTCCGGTTATTGGTTTCTGATTCGTTAAAATAACAAGAGGCGTTCCTACTGGAAACTCAGCCGACACATTGCTACTCAATATAATCTGATAGATCATTCCACTCTTTAGATGATCTTTACAGTATTCCTTTAATTCCTTCAAAAGAGGAACAATACTGTCATACGATGTGTTCTCATTCACCTCAAAGATATACTGGCGGATATTGTCTTTCGGCGTACGAACAGACTCAAACTCAGCATCATCTCTTTCAATTGATTTACAGAAAGAGATTTCCTTATCATATCGATAATGATAACTGATCTTCCTGAATATCCCGACCCATACATTCCAAAACAACACAACAACAACTGCGATCACCAAAGCAATGATTGCTAGTTTGGCCAGCCTATCCTTCCATTTATTCACTGTGCTATTCTTTCCAGTCTTCATAATAGTAGACGAATGAGTTTTCCCCGTATTTTTCATATATTACTTCTCCCTTATAGTTATTCCAGAATGGTTCAGAACTGTATTCTTCATCATGATGAAAAGAAAAATCATGGAGACTTATTTCGAGAAAATGAGCATATTTGGTCTGACCATCCCACGCAACCACCCTTCGAATGTCATGTATAGAAAACAGAAAAACTATTGCTATATTATCCTCCAAATTCGAAAGAGAACCACTATAACAAGCAGCGAGAGTAAGTGTTTTAATCTTTTTCTTTACCAATTCATGTGGCGAATACATTCGATACCACACTCCATTTTCAATAAAATCTATACTTGTTCTATTAACACCAATACTCAATTGAGTTCCTCTTGCTGTTCCGTGCGAAATAATGACCACTTCGTCAATCCTATAAGCCACCTGTCCCGAATTCATATCCATTCCCATCTGATTCCAGGAATCAGCAAAATCTTCCATCTTCTTCACTGGCATAGCAAATGCTTTTTCGCCCGCCTTTTCATATTTCTTTTTTCTATGGTTCACTTCATAATCGAACTCGTTCCAGTTATCTTCGGGACCGTAAAGAATGTAACTGGCATAGGGGTTCTTTCTCATTGGCGTTGCGTCAACATCATCCGTTGCATCGTCATTGTCCGTATCTACGTCTGACGGATCAGAAACAACACTATATATTGTCCACTCCCCTTGGCCCAAATTTACAAACAGTGACGCCAACGCCATTTCGTTTGGTGAAGTAAACACATAATCTGATAATGGATCACCGTTTAACATGATATTGTTCTCAGAATCGACAACTATGCGATACCTTTTACCCATCTCAACTACATCGTCTACGTTATCATTGTCAGAATCTAACTTATTGGGTTCAGAGTAGTAAAACCTTCCATTTGCTCCAAGCATACCCTGTTCTTCATAGATATCCCAC
>JAILHZ010000076.1 GCA_024695545.1 Clostridiales bacterium | reverse complement strand
GTGAATAAGACACATATTAACAACTTTATCCATATCAAGATCCGGAAACTCGTGTCTCAGGAGCGAAGCCATAAGTGATACTCTCCAACTGTGTTCAGCCACGCTTTCCGTTCTTCCGTTCGTGGTTGTACAATGCCTTGGCGTGTCTTTAAGTCTTTCAGCTACATGAAGTATTTCCAGGTATTCTCTTGCTTTCATATTCGTTATATCCCCATTCCCCTTAGTGTGTATAAAACTGATGATTTTCTTGACTAAGGAATCACTCCCTCAGACAAGATAATTATACCATCCGGGTTAAGTTCTCTTGATAACTTTTTGCGCTGCAGAATTGACATTAATAACAGATACGTCTAGTAACAAAGCATATTATCTCACTCTTTTAAGCATCCTATCTTCGTAAGTTTCTTATCAAAGACGGGTATTAGAGGATTGCTCCCGAAGTGTTTATGCGTATAGTTCAAAACCGGAAAGCGGCCGAGAAGCATTACCGCCGGATAAAAGAATATGCTCCGAAAACAGGTGTTGTCAGAATGCTCAGACTCACCGAAAAACAATACGACAACATCACCATGATAACAGGCGAACCAGATTATCAGGAACAAACCGTTGGTACGAATTGCCATATTATGATATGAAGATAAATGGGTGAGGTGCTGAAAAGCCTTAAAATACTACTACCTGAATGATGCTCCAAAACTGGTGCATCGTTCAACCAAACTCAGCCGCCTGATAGTTCCTTTTGCTGATGATTGCTACAAATAATGTGAGGACTAATAACAGCCAGTTATTCTTCCTCGTTCCTATTACCAAAGCTACAATCAGGTCGGGTAATGGACTGACGAACTGATGATGGAATCTCACATCCGATAGAAAAACTGTCATCCATCCGCCCTGTTGTAGCGTTCGTTTCAGCGGGTTGAACATCCTTTTCAGGACAAGTTCGTGTCACTAAGCAATTTGAATCGGTAACAGGTAACCTATTCTTGTCAAATGTAATTCGGCCTCTCCTTAAACTATCAGTTCTTCACACTCATCATGTGACAAACGGGTCTGCGTAAAAGACCTCTTTACTTTGGTTCCGTCGATAATCTGAGTACACAACTCCGTAAGTAGGTCTGGCCTCAGCCAGCACCTTACTTCCATTATTGATGTAAATAGCAACGTGGTCAATCTTCATGAATTTGTTGTCGTTACTGGTACTAAGGTCGTAGAAGATTAAATCCAGTGGCATTAGTAACGAACTTGTACAACTTCCACCCTGTCCATTCAAATACTGAGCTATCTCTGCAGATCCATGAGTGCTTCCCAATGCAATTCCACTTTGCAAGTAATAAGAATACCAAACAAGACCGCTGCAATCAAAACTACTTGGACCTGCAGCGCCAAAAGAATAGCTGCAACCTATCTTGCTATCTATGGTGTTTAATATAGTAGGCATCTCCAAATTGCCACAATGATAACATCGGGGAAGCCTTTAGACAATCCCATTTATAATTTTTCGAGTGTTTTATTTGTATTTTTCCGACAATTTCATCCACGCTCTTTCAGCACCGTTTCTACCCTGTTCTGGATCGTGCTTACTACTGCGTCCAAACTCTTCTGTCCCAGGAAGTATCCTTCTGCTTCTTCTTTCACGATATTCAGGATCGCATCGTCGGTGACGCGCACTTCATGTGTTCTTTCCAGTTCTTCGGCAAAAGCACTTTTCTCCGGTTCGGTCATCCCGCCATGGTCAGGACGACCGATACCGCGAGAAAAGCAGCCGCCGGTTTCTTCCCTATTCTTTTTCCTCTATTGATCATCAGAAGCACTTCCTTTTCTTTCTCGTTTTTCCTTCTTCCATTCTTTTCCCTGATCCGCCCGGCCCTAGCCTCTTTCCTGCACGATCGTCTTCGCCCGGTTCGATATCGTACTGCACACTTCATCGAGACTTCTCTGATCCGTAAAGTATCCTGCCGCTTCTTCCATCACGATCGACATCACCTCCGGATCGGAAGATGAAATGAGCCGGATACTCTCCAAGATCTTCATGTACTCCGAGAGCGTTTCTTCGGTGATCTCGAGCGGTTTCTCATCCGGATACCGCGGATCGGGAACGAAGTTTTCGATACGCTCCTGACTAAAGGCCATCCACCTTTCATTCTGAAGATCCAGTGCTTTTCGCGAAACGGGAATAAAATTGCAGTTTAGGGATTCCGTCATCATCTCCTGCTGTTCATCCGATACCATAAACCGCAGGAATTCCCAGGCTTCTTTCTGATTCTTGGAAGATGCGGAGATCGCCATAGATAGATTTACTCTTGCCATCATAGAACCGCCGAAACGGCTGGGGATACCGCAGAAAACACCCTTTCCTCCAAGCCTTTCTTTCGCTCTGGCATACGAGAAAAGATCTTCAAACGATTCCAATGTAAAGGCCAGCATGTTCTCACGGAAAAGCACTCCGCTATCCGGTCGGATATTTCTTTCATCTTCCATATCCTTAGCAAGCTGTTCATGTGTTCTCGGTGAACCATATTTTCTGACCAGTTCCAGAAGCTGCTGAAACTCCGGATCCTCGAAATGCACCTGACCCTTTTCATAATCAACAAACTCAGAAACAGGAAGCAGTGAAAGCAGATCGTTATATGGGCTTTCCGTGAATACAGAGACA
>JAILHZ010000154.1 GCA_024695545.1 Clostridiales bacterium | reverse complement strand
GTATAAAGGACCGCAAAGAGGATCTCGCATCCTGCAATGATCCCCACCCTTACAAGAATGAAGGAAGAACTGATCGTCTCTCCCCGGGTCAGAGGATCGATGATCTGATACAAAAAGAAATACGGGAGCACATTGAAAATGATACCAAGTGTCATACAAATGACCGCCCATACCGTGTACTTTTTGTATTCTCCGATATATGGAGCTACTTTTTTAAACATAGGCAATTCCTTTCCGACAAAAAATCCATATAGTTAGCATCGACTAACTATATGGATTATACATCACTGCGATATCTCGACTACCAATTACAGATCGTTTTCTAACACTTTTCGCTCACGATAGTCTTTCGGCATCATTCCGTATCTGCTTTTAAAGGCTTTTGAGAAGTAACTCATATTGTTATATCCCGACCTAGTTGCCGCTTCCGAGACATTACATACACCTTCAGAAAGAAGTCTCGCAGCATACTCGAGCCGCATTTCCTGAATATATGAATGAAGAGAAACATCATAAAGCTCTCTGAATATCCTGTTCATCTTACTTAGGCTCATGGACATAGACGCTGCTACTACAGGCGCATCATAGTTCTCATACGGGTATAGCCGTATCTTTTCTCTAAGCTGCTCCATCGAAAGCCGGTCGATCGGATCGATCTTCGACATAGGACGGTCCGTTTCCTTTTTCTCTTCATGCAGGATCCCGAATAAAACCAGCATCGTAATTTCGATCAGTTTCGTTTCAAGATACATTTCTTTAAACTCAGCATATCTGTCCACGCTGTCGATCTCTGCCAAAACCCGGAACATCTCTGCCGTGATCCGTGTTTTCTGCACCTCGGGGAACACCTTTTCCTCTATTCGTTCAGCCTCTTCGTCAGTAAAATACAGACGGAGAATGTCTCGGAATTTCAGAGTCATCATCTGAAGGCTTCGAAAGCGGAAGTGCTTGCCTCCCTGATAATACATTGAGGTTCCGATATCATTATTTCTATATATGCAGACCTCTCCGCTTCTCATGATCACTTCCTGAAAATGTGGCGAGGCGAGGTCCTCCCCCACCTGCCACTTTATATCCTGATTAAGATTGAAAATGATCTGAACTTCATCGTTCCCTGCATTATCATGCTTTCTGGCATCTGTATCTTCAGAAAACATCAGATCCCAGCGATAGTATAAGATATCACTTCTTGACCGTTCACTCTGAATCTTGGCAGTCCCGAGATCTTTGGGGATACTGCCGGTATCATTCATGAAGGCAAAGAGTTCATCTGTTCCGATATGCGGTTTACTCTGATTGCTCATTTATCACATCTTCCATTCCTGAGAAATCTGCTGCTGTTCCGTCATATGACGATAGATACTGTCTTTTTCCATCAGTTCCGAAGGACTTCCCTGTTCCGCAACGACACCATCTTTCAGCACAACGATATGGTCTGCATTGGCAATAGTACGCATGCGGTGTGCGATAATCAGAACCGTCTTATTCTTGATCAGTCTGGAAAGAGCTTCCTGGATCACTGTCTCATTCTCTGCATCAAGCGATGCGGTCGCCTCGTCCAGAAGAATAATCGGAGCATCCTTAAGAAAAGCTCTGGCAATCGAGATCCTCTGACGCTCACCACCGGACAGTTCGCTTCCGTTCTCACCAATGAGCGTATCGTATTTTTCAGGAAGAAGTGATACGAACTCCTCACAGTTGGCAAGTCGGGCCGCCTCCATGACTTCTTCATCTGTAGCGCCTTCCTTGCCGATACGGATGTTCTCTTTGACACTGTTGTTAAACAGGGTAACATCCTGAAAAACGATCGAGTAATCAGAAAGAAGCGTCTCAGGATCGATCTTCGAGATATCCTCACCTCCCAGATAAATGTGCCCTTCGGAAGTATCCCAAAATCTTGCTGCCAGTCGGGATATCGTCGTCTTTCCGCCGCCGGATGGTCCGATCAGGGCAGTAACTTCGCCCTGTTTTGCGGTGAAGCTGACATCTTTCAATACGGTTGTATCGTCAGAATACTGGAATCCGACATGATCGAAAACGATATCATATCCCTGATTATTCATCACATCCGATCCGATCTGAACTTCGTGGGAAAGTACTTCATCCAGACGCTCACACTGAACCCCGGTTGCGATAATCGCCGCGAAGTTCTGAAGTGTAATCTGCATCGGATCATAAAGACGGGACACCAGCATCAGGAACATAAAGAAAGTCAGGATCGAGATGCTGCCATCGGCAAACAGGGCACCTCCGACCACGGCCGTCGTTCCCAGGCCGATCTTGAGGATGATTGCCGCGGAATTAACGAACACGGCCATTTTCAGTTCTGTAAAGAGAGCCATTTTCTCAACTCTTTTAATCTTTCCTTCCAGGCCTTCCATATACTGATTCTCTGCGTTATTCGCACGAAGATCACGAATCGACTCCAGGCACTCCTGGATTCCGTCACTCATATCAAGTTTTACAGCGGAATTCTTTCTTACCGCTTTCTTCTCCAGACCGGAGCAGCTGATGACGATAATGAATGCTACCGGGATTACCCAGAAGCTGGCCAAGGCCATTCTCCAGTCAAAGAAGAAGAACAAGCTGAGTCCGACGACGCTTGTGGAGATCACTGCACCGATCAATTCCGGGATCCAGTGACTGGATGCCGTCTCGATCGAAGCACAGTCCCCCATAATGTGCGTCGTCAGGTCAGCTATGTTCTTCTTCCCGAAGTAGGATAGAGGGAGTTTTCTGAGTTTTTCTGCAAGAGCAGTCCTTCGTACACCGCTTTCACGGTATGTCGAGAGGAATGTCGCGTTGTACTGAATAAAGTTCGTTATTGCAATTAGAAGGATGACCACGGCAGAAGCCGCTGCATAGAAGCCGATCCGGCCCTTCGTAAGATTGTCATCCAGAAGATCTTTGATGAGCATATAGAGGACACCGGCAGGCATCATCATGGCGAAGTTTGTGATCGTGCAGCAGACACATGCTTTGACCAGATCTTTTGCGCCCTGCTCGGAAAGCGCGTATTTATGCATCAGTTTTTGGATCATTGTCAAACACCTACCTTCCACTCGATCGAACGGCTGTACTCTTCAAACATACGATTATAAAGACCGCCTTTTTCCATAAGTTCATTATGACTGCCGCTCTCTTCTACTTTGCCGTCGGAAAGTACGAAGATACGGTCAGCATCGGTTACCGTACTCAGACGGTGTGCGATCATGATTACGGTCTTATCTTTCGACATTCTGGAGAAAGCCTCCTGTACTTTCATCTCATTGTCCGGATCAGCAAACGCTGTCGCCTCATCCAGGATAAGAATAGGAGCATTTTTCAGGATCGCACGCGCGATCGTGATACGCTGTTGCTCACCGCCGGAAAGATAGGTACCCTTCTCCCCGAGCACAGTATGAATGCCGTTCGGAAGTTTTTCGATGATATCAAGGCACTGTGCTTCCGAAAGAGCAGCCATGACTTCTTCTTCCGAAGCCGACGGGCGCGCCATCCGCACATTCTCCAGAATCGACGTCTTAATCAGACGGCTGTCCTGGAAAACGAAAGAAACCTGCTTCATAAGCTTGTCAGACGGCATCTTTCTGATATCGACTCCGCCGATCTTGATTTCACCTTCAGATACATCAAAGAAACGAACCAGCAATTCAGCCAGCGTTGTTTTTCCCGAGCCGGAAGGTCCTACCAGGGCAACATGCTCACCGGGACGGATCTCCATCGAGACATCGTGAACTGCATCTCGAGTCGCATCCTTATATCGGTAAGAGACATGACTGAGAGTGATTCCGCTGTCCTTCGGAGTTTCATTAGCATTTGATTCAGGAAGGGGGGCGATCTCCATGACTCCGTCTACACGCTTGAGCGCATCGATCAGCGTCATCTCCGCCTCTCCTGAATAAGCTACCTTAGTCAGTGCCACCGTAATAAGAGGCGTTACTATGATGTAGTACATGACGTTTAAGATATCTGTAGTCGTGGTTCCGCCGTTTGTGACGATATATGCCGCGATCACGATGAAAAGAAAGATTGCATTGATACAGGTCATGAAAGCGATCATCGGAATCCGAAGTGTCAGCGTATAATCCGTAGACCACTTTCCGAATCCGTCGATCGAAGACTTGAACCTCTTAAAAGAATGCACCGTCTGTCCGAATGTCTTTACAACAGGAACGCCGCGGACATATTCCGTGGCCTCACTGCTCATCGTATCCAGTGCATTCTGATATTCTTTCATCTTCTCCTGCATATTCTTTCCCATCATGGACATCATGCAGGCAAATCCGATGATCGCAGGGATCACACAAATCAGACCTATCTTCCAGTTAAAGGCAAAGATCAGGACCAGCAGGCCGACAGGTGTAACCGCCGCCACCGTCTTATCCGGAAGGTTATGGGCGATATATGTTTCCGTGGCCGCAGTCGAATCATTGACAATACGCCGGATCTTACCTGTTCCATCCTCGTCAAAAACACCCAGCGGCAGTTTGATGATCCTTCTCATCAGACTGCTACGCATATTCGCCTGTACACGGAAAGCTGCAACATGGGTACATAGAAGTGCAACAATATACACCAGAAGTGCTCCGACCGTCACTCCTACAGCGATCCATGCATGCCCTTTGATCCGGTCAGGATCCTCTCCTTCCACGGCGATCTTAATGATCCTCCAAAGTTCATAGAAGGGTACCAGCGACATGATCGCGCTGACCCCCGCCAGGCATCTTCCGAGTGTGATCAGATTCTTATGCCCGCCGGCATACTGCCGGATAAGCTTCATATGATCATACTTCTCCACTTTTGCCAAAACACATCACTCCTTTATTTGTATGTAGGTTAGTTATCGCTAACTATCGAATGATAACTTATGCAATAAAAAAGAGCCTTGCGGCTCTTTCTTACGTCATTCCCATGATCTTCATCCATCCCGGCATGAAGAACTCCTCCAGTGTATTCAGGTAACTTTGTATCTTCTCGTCATCGTCATCATGGATGATCGGTTCAAAACAGGCAGTCAGATAAGCGGAAAGCAGCATATGCATCTCTTTTTCGCTTATATCACGGACCGGATATCCTTTTTCACGAAAAAACGAAAGCGCCCTCATAAACTCTGCCTGATTCTCCTTGACGAAGTCATGAATAAAATGCTCATACTTCGTTCCTCGGGAACCATTAAGCAGAAGCCTGAACTCTTCTTTTCTCGGAAGGATCACCGTCTTGATCAGATCCATGATCGTTTCACCGAAGATCCCTTCATGGTTCTTGTTTCTGGCAACCATTTCATACTTCTGTCGGATGTGCCGCGATGTCCAGTTGCAGATTGCAGAAACCAGTGGTTCCACGATCGCATCAAACATAGCAGATTTATCCGGATAATGACGATAGAGTCCCGCGGAAGTCATACCCGCACGCGCGCCGATACTTCTTATCGATGCGCCTTCAAAGCCTTTCTCAAGGAATTCCTCCTTGATGGCCTGATTCACTTTCACATGACTTACCGATTTATCTCTGGGCATTTGGTGTTTTTCCTTAAAAAGTAATCATTGTTAGCTATCAGCGATAACCAACGATATGATGCACCTTTTCCAAGAGGTTGTCAACTCTTTTTGCCCTGATTCGCCACAGCTTCCATCTTCGCCTTCAGAGCTTCCTGATCACCGAGATAGTAGTGACGGATCACCTTGAAATCATCATCGAATTCATAAACAAGCGGAACTGCTGTCGGAATATTGACTCCGATGATATCCTCAGAAGACATGTTGTCGAAATACTTTACCAGAGCACGA
>JAILHZ010000077.1 GCA_024695545.1 Clostridiales bacterium | reverse complement strand
AATCCGGGCTTTAACAAGAAGATCTCCGAGCATGTCAAGCTCCCGTATAAGGAGTCCTGGTATTCGGAAGATGCCTTTAAATACATCATCAGAGAGGGGGAGAACTGACATGTCAGAGATCATGGAAAACCCGAAGGGCGGCTGCGCTCTTGCCGGTATCAATTCGGTATTAGGCGCACTCGACCGTGTCTGCCCGATCTTCCATAGCGGCCCCGGCTGCTGTATGCAGTCCTCTGCTTCCGAGCAGGGCCAGTCCGGACACAAGTCTTCGTGCTTCGTCAGCTCGGTTTCGATCCCTTCCAGTAACATGCTCGAGAAGGAAGTCGTTTTCGGCGGAGTCAATAAGCTTCGAACGACGATCCAGGGCGCAGTCGATATCATCGACGCAGATGCCTACTTCGTTCTGACCGGCTGCACGGCCGGAATCATCGGCGACGATATCGCCAGTGTCACGAATGAATTCCTTGAAAAAGGCATCCCGGTCTATCCGATCGAAACGCCCGGCTTTACCGGAGACAGCAATCTCGGATACGAGACCGTATGGAATACTTTTCTCGATAAAGTCATCGAAAGCGATGTTCAAAAGGACGATAAACTCGTCAACATCTTCGGCATCATCCCGTATCACGATCCGTTCTGGAGCGGAACGCTCGAAGAGATCGACCGCATCCTTTCGCGTCTGGGCCTTAGGGTAAATACGTTCTTTACCAAAGGACAGGGCATCGAGGATGTAAAGAAGAGTTCTAGTGCGGCACTGAACATCATCGTCAATCCGTGGATCTTCAAGGGCCCCGCAGCCAAGTACGAATCCAAGTTCGGCGTGCCGAGCCTCCGTATCCCGGGACTCTTCGTCGGCGCGACCGATACGACGAAGTTCGTCCGTGCGGTGGGCGAAGCCCTGAATCTCGATAAGGATCTGGTGGAGAAGGTCATTGCAGACGAAGAGAAATATGTATACAACTACCTCGGTCAGGCCATCGGTGTCCTGAGCTGGAAGCGCTTCGCGGTCGTCGCGGATGCGAATAATGCTGTGGGATTCACAAGATACCTTGCCAATGATTATAGTTTTACGCCGGTGCTGGTCATCGTGTCCGAACCTGTTTTCCGACCGGAAGACAAGGAAGCGATCATCAAAGAGATCACGGACCTTGAGTATGCCCGCCCGCCGAAAGTGCTTTTCCTGACGGATCAGTATGAGATCAATCAGGCGATCCGCGAGGAAGAGCAGGAGATCACGCTCCTTGTCGGTTCCAGTAATGACAGGGAGATCGCGCTCGAGAAGGACATCCAGTTCATCCTGGGTTCTTTCCCGATGAGCGAGCGGCTGATCTTCAACCGAACTTATGCCGGTTATCGTGGCAGTCTGACGTTTACGGAAGACATCTACGACAACAACTGACGGAACGATCCATCCGTCGTTTAATCTCACTTATGGGGAGGAGGCTGCTATATTAGCAGTCTCTTCCTCTATCAAAAACGGAGCAGTAAAATAATGAGCAGCAGCACATACGAGATCATCGATTCGTGCGAAGATATCGACTTTGGGGAAGTCAGCGAACTTCTGAAATACTATGGCCTAAGTGACCTTGATAGTGACACGCAAAGGCAGGTGTTCCGGAATAGTTATGTGACGATCTTCGTAAAGAAAAAAGATGAACTGATCGGTGTCGGAAGAGCGATCTCGGACGGGATATCCCAGGGCGCGATCTATAATATCGCGGTGAAAGATGAATACCGCGGGAAAGGGATCGGAAAACGCATCATCGACGAGATCCTGAAGCGGCTTTCAGGGTGCAACGTGATCCTTTATACGCACCCGAAACATATAGGGCTTTACGAGCACTGGGGATTTCGCAGAATGAGTACTTCATATGCGAGATTTCCTGAAGAAAAACATTATGAACAGGAAGGATTTTATACAGATTAAAGGAGGAAACGAAAATGCCACATGTAGAAATCAAATGTTATCCGGGAAGAACAGAAGAAGTGAAGCAGAAGTGTGCCGATAAGGTTGCCGCAGATGTTGCGGAACTTCTCGGGTGCAACCTCTCTTCCGTATCGGTCGCGATCAAGGAAGTAGAGAAAGAAAACTGGAAGGAACAGGTATTTGAGGGCCAGATCTTTGCCGATGAAAAAGCACTGTACGTCAAGCCCGGATACACCTGCTGAGGTTATAACTATGATTAGAAGAGACGAAGCTTTAACTATCCTGAGAAAGTATAATCAGGATCCGTTCCATATCCAGCATGCCTTCACGGTGGAAGCCGTTATGAAATGGTATGCCGGAAAACTCGGATATGCGGATGAAGAAGAATACTGGGGGATCGTGGGACTTCTTCACGATGTGGACTTCGAGCTTTATCCGGAGGAGCACTGCCTGAAGGCTCCGGAACTTCTGAAAGAAAACGGAGTCAGCGATGACATTATCCATGCCGTATGTTCCCACGGATATGGCATCACGGTAGGAAACGGCGTCACGATCGACGTCGAGCCGGTACATGAAATGGAAAAAGTGCTTTTCGCGGCGGATGAACTGACCGGACTGATCTGGGCGGCCGCACTGATGCGCCCCTCTAAGAGCACAAAGGATATGGAGCTGAAATCCCTGAAAAAGAAATATAAGAGCAAGGG
>JAILHZ010000054.1 GCA_024695545.1 Clostridiales bacterium | reverse complement strand
AGGTGGACAGCGTTTCCGTCGTGCCGGTGGGGCTCACCGGCCACCGGGAGGGGCTTACCCCCCTCTCCCCCTTTACCCGGGAGCAGGCCCGGGAGTGCGTCAGGCTGGTGGAGGGCTATGCGGAGGAATGTTATGTTAACCATGGAAGCCGCATCTTCTTCTGCAGCGACGAGCTGTACCTGAAGGCCGGGCTCCCCCTGCCGGAGGACGAGTACTACGAGGGCTATCCCCAGCTGGAAAACGGGGTGGGCCTGCTGCGGCTGCTGGACACCGAGTTCCGGGAGGCCCTGGAGCGGGAGACGGACGTCTCCCCCGGACAGCCCTTCACCATCGCCACCGGGCTGGCGGCGGAGCCCTATCTGCGGGAACTGACGGAACTGGCCGGGGCGCCCGGCACGGTGGTGGGCGTTCCCAACGACTTTCTGGGCCACACCATCGACGTGGCCGGGCTCCTCACCGGCGGGGACATCCTCCGGCACCTCCGGGGACGGGAGCTGGGCAGCCGGGTGCTGATCCCCCTGACCATGCTCCGGGACGGAGAGGGCGTGTTCCTGGACGATCTCACCCCCGCCGATTTGGAAAAGGAGCTGGGCGTCCCCGTGATCGCCGTGGAGTGCGACGGGGCAAAGCTCCTGGCCGCCATGCGGGGAAATTAATTATGTAAACTAACTGTCCCTCGAAAGGAGGATGACCATATGCCGAAACCATTGGTAGCCATCGTGGGCAGGCCCAACGTGGGCAAGTCCATGCTGTTCAACCGTCTGTGCGGGAAGCGGCTTTCCATCGTGGAGGACACCCCGGGGGTCACCCGGGACAGACTGTACGCCGAGTGCGAGTGGTCCGGCCGGACCTTTGACATCGTGGACACCGGCGGAATCGAGCCCGCGGCGGACAGCGAGATACTGGCGTTCATGCGGGAGCAGGCGGAGATCGCCATCCGTTCCGCGGACGTGATCGTGTTCGTCACCGAGATCGGCACCGGCGTCACCGCCGCCGATCAGGAGGTGGCGGGCATGCTGCAGCGCGCCAAGAAGCCGGTGGTGCTGTGCGTGAACAAGATGGACTCCATCGGCGCGGTAGACCCGGGGATCTACGAGTTCTATTCCCTGGGGCTGGGAGATCCCATCGCCGTCTCCGCCGTCCACGGCCACGGCACCGACGAGCTGCTGGACGCCTGTCTGGAGCACTTCCCCCCCGCCGACGAGACCGAGGAGGCCGACGACGTGATCCGCGTGGCGGTGATCGGAAAGCCCAACGTGGGCAAGTCCTCCCTGGTGAACCTGGTGCTGGGGGAAAAGCGGGTGATCGTGGCGGACATGCCCGGCACCACCCGGGACGCCGTGGACACCCAATTTGAAAACAAGTACGGCAAGTACGTCTTCATCGACACTGCCGGCATCCGCCGGAAGTCCAAGGTGGACGACCGGGTGGAGAAGTTCTCCGTGCTCCGGGCCAAGCTGGCCATCGAGCGGGCCGACGTGTGCCTTATCATGATCGACGCCCGGGAGGGGGTCACCGAGCAGGACACCAAGATCGCCGGGATGGCCCACGAGGCGGGCAAGGCCTCCGTCATCGTGGTGAACAAGTGGGATCTGGTGGAGAAGGACACCCATACCATGGACCGGATGCGAAAGGACATCTACCGGGATCTGAGCTTTATGACCTACGCCCCGGTGGTGTTCATCTCCGCTCTCACCGGGCAGCGGGCCGACCGGATCTTTGAGCTGGTGAACTACGTCAACGACCAGAGCGCCATGCGCATCACCACGGGGCTCCTCAACGACGTGCTGGCCGACGCCCAGGCCCGGCAGCAGCCCCCTACGGACAAGGGCCGCAGGCTGAAGATCTATTACATGACCCAGACAGGCACCCGGCCACCCCACTTCGTCATCTTCTGCAACAGCCGGGAGCTGTTCCACTTCTCCTACCAGCGGTATCTGGAAAATCAGATCCGCTCCACCTTCGGGCTGGAGGGGACCCCCATCCGGATCACCATCCGGCAGAAGGGAGACAGCGAGGACAATTGACATCCCGCGAAAACCCCGCCGGGGCTGTGGCTCCGGCGGGGTTTTCCTGTCTTGCCTTGCTTTGAAAAGAGTAGTATAATAGTTTGAATTGCTTTACCGTTCCGAGAGGAGAACCCCCATGGTTTTCAACCGCCGCGGAACTGAATATTTCTGGCTCGCCGCGGCGCTGCTGGTCTGCGGGGCGATCTTCTTTTTCATCGTCCGGAGCGGCTCCCGGGCCAAGGCGGAGAAGGACGCCGTCCCCGAGAGCGTGTGCATCAGCGAGGTCATGGCCGCCAACGACTGCTTTCCGGACGACGACGGCCATTACTACGACTGGGTGGAGCTGCACAACCTGACGGACGCCGCGGTGGATCTCTCCGGCTGGGGCCTGTCCGACACCATGGAGGAGATCGCCTTTTTCTTTCCCGAGGGCGCGTCCATCATGCCCGGGGATCACATGATCGTCTACTGCGACCGGAAGACCCTGCGGGAGGATATCGCCCACTTCGGCGTGTCCTCCCGGGGGGACGAGTCCGTGTTCCTCTTCCACCCCGACGGCACCACGGCGGATGAGGTCCCGGTGCCGCCTCTCTCCGAGGGGCAGAGCTGGTCTCTGGAAGAAGACGGGAGATGGGTGATCACCGACGCCCCCACCCCAGCCCTGCCCAACACCGAAAAGGCCCGGCAGGTGCTCCACGTCTGGCGGACGGTGGCCTACACCGAGGTGGTGTTCTCGGAGATCATGAGCGCCAACCGCATCACCCTGCCGGACGAGGACGGGGATTTCTCCGACTGGATCGAGCTGTGGAACCCCGGAAAAAAGACCTGCGATCTCACCGGCTGGTTCCTCTCCGACGACAGGACCGACCCGCTCCAGTGGGAGATCCCGTCCCTGACTCTGGCCCCCGGAGAGCGCCGGGTGATCTTCTGCTCCGGCAAGGACCGGGCCGGGGATGAGCTGCACACCAACTTCTCCCTGGACCGGGACGGCGGCGTGATCGTCCTGGCCTCTCCGGAGGGGGGCATCGCCCTGTCCATGACCTACCAGGCCATGGAAAAGGACCAGGTGGTGTACCTCACCGCCGAGGGCGCGGAGGAGAGCTCCTACGTCCCCACTCCCGGATTTGAGCCCACGGAGGCGGGCCGGGAGGCCTTCATTCTGGAGAGCGACCGGACGGGCGATCTGGTGATCAACGAAGTGGTGCCCTGGAATTCCGGCACGGTCAAGGACTGGCGCGCCAACACCTACGACTGGGTCGAGCTGAAAAACGTCTCCTCCGAGCCCCTCTCCCTGGCGGGCTGGACTCTCTCCAACGACGTACTCTTCCCGGACCTCTATCAATTCCCGGACACGACCCTGGCCCCCGGCGGCATGATCCTGGTCTTCTGCGCGGATCCCGACGGGACCCGGGACAACGGCCATGAGTACGCCCCCTTCCGCATCGGCACCCGGGAGGAGCGGCTGTACCTCTTCGCTCCGGACGGGACTCTCTCCGACCGGGTCCTGGTGCGTGACGTGCCCTACGGCGGCAGCATCGGCCGTCTGGACGGCGGCACGGGCTTCTACCTCTTCAACACCCCCACGCCGGAAAAGAAAAACGTTTTGGGCTTCCGGCACCAGGCGCCCCTCGTGACCGCGGACGTGCCCCAGGGCATCTACGACGATGTGGACTCCATCACCGTCGCCCTGTCCGGCCACGGGGAGATCCACTACACCCTCAACGGCTCCGCGCCCACCAAGCGAAGCCCGGCGTACACCGGGCCGCTGACGCTGAAAAAGACCACCGTGGTCCGGGCCATATCCCTCACCGCGGACGAGTGCAACAGCGACGTGGCCAGCTTCAGCTACATCATCAACGAGCACCACGTCCTCCCGGTGGCCAGTCTGGTGTGCGACCCCGTCCGGTTCGCAAAGATCTACGGCGCCTCCAACCGGAGCGACAATCTGGACGCGGATTTCACCCTCTTCAACGGGGATGAGACCGAGTTTTCCCATGGCTGCACTGTGCGCCTCCACGGCAACACCTCCCGGTACGCCCGGGATCAGAAGCCCCTGGTGATCGAGTTCAACGGCCGCTTCGGCGGCGACCTCCAGTACGACGTGTTCGGCACCGGGGAGATCACCACCTACTCCTCCCTGATGCTCCGGGGCGAGACGGTGATGTACGCGTATATCCTCCGGGACAGCGTGGCCGCCACCGTGGCCGAGACGGTGAGCGACACCGCCCTGGCTCTGGACAACCGCTATGCCGTGCTGTACGTCAACGGCAAGTACTACGGCGTCTATCCCATCCGGGAGGACTATTCCCGCCAGTACGTGGCCAGTCATACCGGCTCCACCCTGGCCAGCTGCCGGGTGGTGAAGGCCCCCGTCAAATACTATACCGCCCGGGATCTGCTGGAGATCATCGTCGACGCCGCCACCTCGGACATGAGCAAAGAGGAAAACTATCTGCGGGTCGCGGAGAAGCTGGATCTGCCCGCCATGGCCGACTGGCTGCTGCTGGAGGGGTATTTCAACAACCACGACGTGGGCGGCAACATCCGCTACGTCTACGGGGACAATACCGGCGGGAAATGGCGCCCGACATTCTACGACCTGGATATCTCCATGGCCGGGCGGGCCCCCGGCTTCAGCGTGGCCCTCTACGGCACCGACCAGGTCAACAGCATCTTCCTCAATCTGATGAAAAGCCCCCTTTTCCGGGAGCTGGTGAAGGAGCGGGCGCTGGTCCTGCTGAGAAACGGGCTGGCCGGAGATCTGACGCTGTCGGTGATCAACGAGTTCGCCGAGCTTCTGGAGCCGGAGATCCCCCGGGAGGCCCAGCGCTGGGTGGGCAGCGTGGATACCTGGGAGCGGGAGCTGGGCATGATCCGGCTCTACTTCGCCCCCAGCCGCACGGAAATGTATATCGACGAGGTGGCCAAGATCCTGGGCATGACGGAGGAGGAAAAGGAGCTGACCTTCGGAGAATTCCTCTCATGAAACGGAAAAAGAACGGCGTTCACTCCGAACGCCGTTCTTTTTCCGTTTTCTCTTCTGTTTCTTCGACGCTCTCCCGCCTGTCCAGAGCCGCGCTCCGGATCCCGGAGACCAGGGCGATCACCGCCGCCAGCAGCAGCATGATCCGGGAATAGGTGGACGAGAGAAATCCCATCCGGGGGTTGAAGACGTCCAGGATCACCATCACCGCCACCGCCAGCGACAGGGAAACAGACACGTGGGGCAGCAGCGCCCCCAGGCCGCGCCGACGCTTCATTCTCCCGCCTCCTTATCCTCAGGTTCCCGGATCAGAATGATATCCGGGATGCCCCGCCGCCCTCCGCTGGAGGGTCGATTGACGAACTCGCCGTCCATAACCATCATGCTGGAGCCGCCGCCGTCCATGTTGTACGCCTGGGCGCAGCCGGTGAGCGCGCACACCTCCGCAAACTCGTCCAGCCACAGCCCCGCGGAATAGTTCGCGTCCCGGCCGTCGGCCACGATGAAGCAGTAGTGGCCGGGCTCGTAGTATCCCAGAGCGGTCCGGGGGTTCTCCGACCGGGAGGTGGAGCAGCGGTTCATCTCCGTCAGCGACAGGGCGCGGCCGTTCCCGTCCAGGAGGGCCGGGCCGAAGGTCCAGACCTGCCAGAGGGCGTCGTCCCCCTGATAGTCGGCCTCGTCAAAGCTGGTGAGCGCCGGACATTCCATCCGCCCGTCCCGGTACAGCAGGCATACGTCGCTGCCGGTGATGGCGGAATAGACCGGCTCGCCGTTGCGCAGCACCGTCCCGCCGTAGCTCAGGCCGCAGTAATCCCCGTTGACGGCGATCAGCGCGCCGGATTCCCGGCTCATGTCCGCAATGCTCTCCGTGGTAGAGGGAAAAGAGTTCCCGCAAGCGAACCAGCTCTGCAGATACTCAATGTCAGCGATATAAATGTCCGCCACGTAGTAGACGGTGACGCCCTTCCGGCCCTCGTAGGTATGGCTGGTCACGCAGACGGAGACGTCGGGGCCGGTATAGTACCACTCTCCCCTTCTCACCTCCGGGGTGAAGTGTTCCGCGAATTTGATCTGCCAGGGGGTCCTGTCGTCCGGCTGCGGCGCCGTTTCCTGCTCCGCGTCGGTCCCGGGCCCTGTGAGGGGCGCGGCCGCAGGGTCGGCGGCGGACGAGGGCGGCGCGGACTCCGAAACGAGCTGCTCCTGCCGGTACGTGTCCGCCATGCGCCGGACGGAGACCCAGCGGGTCAGCAGCCAGCCGCCCAAAATCAGCAGCGTCAGCAGCAGATCTGCCGCCAGCACCTGCCACAGAGGGCGGAATCTTTTTCTCTTTTCCCGCACGGCGGTCACCTCCCTTCCGGGGCGTTGGATAAACTTTAGTCTTTCCGAACGGTCTTGTCAAGAAACGGCCCCATGTTTTTTGCCTTTTTCCTGTCGTTTTTGCTTGACTTTGATTTACGGATTTGATATAGTGACAAAGCTGAACTGAATACGGACTCAGTTCGACCGGCGTGGAGAAGTCGCGTAGCCTGGTCGAGCGCGCACGACTGGAAATCGTGTAAACCCCAAAAGGGTTTCGAGGGTTCGAATCCCTCCTTCTCCGCCAAGACCCGTGAAGTTACCCTTCACGGGTTTTTTCTCGTCTTTTTTCCGACAACTGATTTATAGGAATTGATATAAAACTACCCGTTCCGGCATTCTTATATCAATCGAGCCTTGCATTCATTGATATAAAAATGCAGAAAAACTCATTCTTATATCAAAATGCTCCTCACGCTTAATCCCGGAGCTAAAAAGAAGCCTCTCTCATTTCTGAGAAAGGCCCCTTTTCAGTATGTAGTGCAACCATGCCAAATTTCTGTCTATCACCAATCGAACAGGTCCTCAACGTAGTTCTCTGCTTTGTTCTTATATCTCTTATACTGACTCTCCGGAGATCTTTCGTCGAAGTACTTGTAGATCATGAATCCGCCAATGAAGAGGATGGCGAGGATAATGATGGCTGCGATCGTGCCGCCGTGGCTCTTTTTCGGCTGCGGGTAGACATATGCTCTCGGGTACTGATACTGCTGAGGATAGCCTGCCTGCTGATACGGATACTGCTGCTGGAAGCCTGCCTGCTGTGGGTAAGCGGCCTGCTGTGCCGGAGCTGCCGGTCTCGCATAAGCCTGCTGATACTGAGCCTGAGCCGGTACCGCTGCCTGCTGAGCCTGAGCCGGTACCGCCGGACGAGCCTGAGCGTAAGAAGCCTGCTGTGCCGGAGCTGCCGGTCTCGCATATGCCTGCTGATACTGAGCCTGCGCCGGTACCGCTGCCTGCTGGGGATAAGCCTGCTGAGCACTGTATGTTGCTGTCGCTCCGCAGACCGGGCAGATATTTCTTCCTGCCGGAATCATTCTCTTACAAGATACACACATCGTTACATTATTGGTTGCCATACTGTACACCCCTTTCAATATTTATGCGCCTTCTCGGTGCTTTGCCGGATCAGGACCCTGATGAACTTCGCTGATCGGTTTTTGTTTTCTATGGCTTAATTATATGTCGCATTTTGCGACACGCATATTCAAAAATTACATGATTTGCGTCAAAAGTTACATCGAGCGTATAAATCAATATTTTGCAACAGATCCTTTTTCTCCGTCGTCATATTTGCATAAGGGCCTTTGCAAGATGAAAGAAAGTGGAGATTGGGTATATGAAAGCATTTAGAAAAGCAGCCGCGATCGGGATGGCAGCATGTATGTGCACAGTGCTTTTCGCCGGGTGCCTGAGCAAGAAAGAGCGGAACGCTCAGCTTGAGTGGGTCGAGGAGATGAGCAAGACTTTTAAGAAAGATAAGTTCGAGTATAAGGGCGCGCAGAACGACGGCGAGATCTCGCTTGACGCGGACACTGCGATCGTCAAGTCAAAGAAGTTTCCGAAGGATGAGATCCTCATCGTGAACGACGACGGCAAGCTCATGACGAACTATAACGCGGTCCGCTATCAGGAGGAAGTCGAGGAGTACATCAGAGAGTATTTCGAGGAGCTCTTCTACTGTGATGGCGTCGAGATCCAGTATATCCCGGAGGACGACCTCTCCCCTATGGACAATATGGACTTTGAAAAGTACTGCAGAAAGTATGTCCACTTCAACCGCATCCGTGTCATCGTATACCAGAAGAACGGTGTTTTTGTATGGGATGACCAGACCGCGGACATTCTCACCAAGATCGCCAAGGAGCGCGACGAGGCCTGCTCGATCACACTGTACTACTGCACTGAGGAGACAGACGATCCGGTAAAGGATGCCAAGCGCTACTACACCCTCACCATGAACAAGGCGCGCGAGATCAAGTCGATCACTGTCGCTAAGCAAGGTATCAAGAAGATAGAGACACTCGTCGAGAACGAGACCTGGTAATCAGCGAACCGGGCCAGCGGATAACACGAATCTAGAAATTCACTGAATGGAGAATATGAATATGAAAGCTTTTAGAAAGGCAGCCGCAATCGGCATGCTCATAGGTATCTGCGCGACTTTTTTCGCCGGATGCGAGACCATAAGAACGGAAGAAGAACAGCAATGGGTCGATGAAATGAATGAGATCTATGAGGACGATGAACTCACGTATCTGTGCGATTCGGGAAGCGGATTCATGGGCGGCTCAGCGCGCAATGAAGCTGTAGTACGGTCGAAGAAAATGCCGGATGATTACATTGTCCTACAGAAAAAAGACGGCAAGCTCATATCCAACTATAACAACCACCTCTACGCCAAAGAGTCGGACGAATACATCGCGGAGTATCTGGAAGACTATTTCGATGTCGATTCCATCGAAGTAAAATACACTCCGGACGAAGGAAAGACGGAACTCGATAACTGTTCTTTTAAGAAGTACGTCAAGAAGTATCTGCACTTCGATTACGTCAAAGTCGAACTGATCAAGCGGGACGGCAACTTTCCTTCTAACGACGAGATGGTGGAGATCCTGACCAATATCGTCAAGGACAGAGATGAGAAATGCAAAATGATGGTCGCCTGCTACAAGTACAAGAAGACCAAGAACTCCGACAGGGGCCTGCGCCACTACTATCTCACCATGAACGGTCCGCGTGACATTGAGTTCATCAGCGTGACCGAGGGAGATGAAAGAGGACAGACAATGCTTGTAGAGAATTACACGTGGTGATTTTCGGGGCCGGATGCCAGACGGAAGGCGGCTGGCAGAAATATGGTAGCAGATGCCATACTTTTATCACGCTTCCGTGATAAAAGTATGACCTTGAGGGTGTAATAAAGCCGAAACCAGGTAGCAGTGCTTTTCGATGCGATACAAGGAGAGGGGTATGCGTGAGAAAAGATTAGTCCGGAAGCTTTCCGTTCAGATCGTTATTCTGACCGCCGCACTGTTCATTGTCGGAGCAGGCGTCGTATTCAGCACGCGTCCGTGATACTCCCGGCCTCGTAACACGACGATGCATTCTTCCGCGCCAAAAGCACTATTTCTTTTTTCTTTTTCCGAAAAATATCTTTATGAATCCGATCAGGCTGCCGATAAAGAGAATCGCTCCGAATACGATCAGCGCGATTCCGGCGGGAACGTTGACCGTCAGGACCCAGATCCCCATACCGATCGCGGTGAACATCATAAGAAAGTACGCGATAACCAGAGTATATCCGATCTGCACCATATTGTAATCCGAGTCATACGTGTTGTGCGGCGTTATTATCTCTAATATAGCTACAATGATATCACCAAAAATATCCATACCTGTTTCCTATTCACCCGCGGACCGCCCGGATATGCGGTCAGAAAAGATTACTCCGCCTGCTTCTTCCCTGCGTTCTTAAACGCGATCGACAGACCGAGCATGATGATCGAAAGTGCCGCGAAGACGATAAAGAGGATCATCGGCTTCATGGTGACGATGTAGTCTTCCTTCAGGTTCTGGAAAAGGAATACCATCGATGCTGCCTGGGCGATCTGCGCGAGCAGTCCGAAAAGACAGCAGAGCGTGATGAACTTCATGACCTTTTTCTTGCGGTTGCAGAGGATCTTAATGAGAGCAACGAAGTGCATAATCAGCGCAACAACGAAGAAGAGTATGCTCACCCACACCAGCGTGACAAAGACCGTGCCCATCGTGGTCAGATTCTTATATCCTGCCTTCGAAAGCAGATCGAAGTCCTTCACAACATTCAGTGTACTGTAGCTATATTTATTCGTCTGGCGGCGTCCCAGGATAAACTGGAATGTCGGCACGAAAGGTATTACGAAGAACATGAAGCACAGCACATAGGAGATCAGATGGACAGGATCAAAACGGCTGTCCTTCGCAAGTGATTTTGCCGGCTTCTCGCTCTTCTTATTATCGAAAAGCACCGGTGTGTCCATCGGGTACGCCGCCTGGGCCTGCTGCATCTGGGCGTATTGGGATTGAGCCTGCGGCATCTGGGCGTATTGGGATTGAGCCTGCGGCATCTGCGGATACGGAGCCTGAGGCTGAGGCATCTGTGCATACGGCTGGGCCTGCTGGTACTGTGCCTGCGGGAACTGTCCCTGAGCGAACTGTCCCTGAGCCGGATACGGCATCACGCCGGCGTTATAGCCCGCCATCGGATCCTGGCCCTGGAACGGCTGAACCGGATCCTGGCCCTGGAACGGCTGAACCGGAGCCTGACCTTGCAGGACACCCTGCACCTGCGAGACATTATCAGCAGGCTCGTCCTGAAGCTCCTCCGGGAGTTCATCCGGAACTTCCATTCTTGCAATCGTTTCCGGAACGAGAATTTCGACCGGTACATCGTCTGACGAGGCGCGCTCCTGTATAGGCTCAGCAGCCAGCGTCGGCGCATCGTCCGGAGCTGCCACACCCGCCGGCGCGTCTGCAACTTCGATCATCTTGCCGCCGCAATTGATACAGAAAATATCTATCTCTTCACCAGGCTGTCCACACTTAGAACAAATCTTCATAACGCTACCCCCATAAATGTCCGTACAGCGAAAATCCACCCCTCAGTCAATTAACTACCTTTCATTATACCGCGCATATATGGCACGCCTCAATACCGCCTGCCCCTGATCTTTTCCGAGATCGATCTGGAGATGATCTTACTTCTCACATAGGACGAATCCGCGATCTTCATAAGCGCGGGCGAACTGTGGAACAGACGGTACTTCACGCGAAGCTTTCTATCGCAGTTTCTGCGGTCGAGGTCCTTCTCCATCTCCGCGATCTTCTCGCGGTACAGTGCTTTTTCCTCGCGGGAACGAGTGCGGATAAAGATCGTGTACATGATGCCCAGGATCTTCTTGCAGTACTTCTGCTTATGTGCCTCGGTGAAGAGTTCCGGGATGTTTTGATTGATATATTCATAAACGATCGAGTACGCGCGCTCGCGGTCCTTGATTTTACTCACCTGATAGGAGCCGGTGATACTGCCGCCCCACTTTCTGTACATGACCAGGCACTCGTCAAGGAATGCGATCCTCTCCGCCTCGCGGAAAAGTTTCAGCGTCGTTTCGACATCCTCATAGACATGGCCCTGCGGGTATCTTATGTTCTCGAAGTACTCGCTCCGGTAGAGCTTGCCCCACGCATACCAGAAGATCTTTTCCTCGATGAGTGTTCGGAGCGCATCCTCGCGGGAATAGACGATCGTTTCGCCTTTCTTCTGAAGCTCTTCCTCCGGAATGACCATGGTATTCCTGGTCCTGCACTCGACGTACCTGCACACCGCGATACCGGCGTCCTCAGTAAGCATCGTCTCGACCATCCGGCGGATCATCGCCGGGTGAACTGCATCGTCCGGATCGAGGAACGTGACCATCTCTCCTTTCATCTCGGAAATGCCCGTGTTTCTCGCACCGCTTAAGCCCTTATTCTCCTGATGGATAACGCGGATACGGGGATCACCAGATGCGAACTCATCGCACATCTTCCCCGAATCGTCCGTCGAGCCGTCATCCACAAGGATGATCTCGAGATTCTTATACTCCTGATCTATCAGGCTTTGAAGCGACTCCTTTATGTAATTCCTGACATTGTAGACAGGCACGATCACGCTTACCAGCGGTTCCCTCATACGTTATACTTCCTCTCCAAAAGCACTTGTCCTTACCGTTTGGTCAGGATCCTCAGCCATGACCGGTAGATCTTCTTTCTAAATTTCAGCCGGTTATAGACGCGCTTTTTATCGTTCGCGCGGATCAGTTTTCTGTACCATCTCCGCACGTCTTTCGTAAGTTTCAGATCCCGGTAATAACCGGTCGAATAAAGGTAATGCAGATCCAGTTCGGCATCCGTCACGTTATCGAGAAGCCGGAGCAGAAGTCTTTTCTGCGTCATCTTGTCGCACTTGATCTGATCTGCCCTGTGCTTAATAGAGATGCGGTCATCATGCTCTCTGAAATAGAGCAGTTTATCCGGAAGCGTGACGATCCTGCCGTACTCGACAAGAGTGGCCCACAGGCCGTAATCCTGGGCATATCTTAAGTTCTCATCGTATTCGATATTGTGCTTCACAAGAGTTTCCCGCCGGATCATTGCCGTCGGATGCGCAGGACCCGGGGAGACAAAGAGCATCCTGATCCGATAGCTCTCCGCATCTTCTATTTTCCCGCGGGAAGACCCGGTATCTTTAAATTCGTGCGCCACCTTCGATCCGCAGACGACCACATCGGGATGCGCCTCCATATAGTTCAGCTGGACCTCAAACCTTCCCGGCATGGAAATATCATCTGCATCCATCCGGGCGATATACTTTCCCGTTGCCTCGCGAAGACCGTTATTCAGGGATTTCGTGCAGCCCATGTTTTCCGGATTACGGATAAGACGGATACGCTCATCTGTCAGAGAATCCAGAAACGCTTTCGTTTCCCCTGTTGAGCCGTCATCCACGATGATAAATTCGAAATGGCGGATCGTCTGTTCCAGAATACTCTCCACCGCTTCTCTAAGGAGCGGAACGGGAGTATTGTAAACAGGCATTACAACACTGATCACCGGGTTCTTCACTAGCATATATTCTTCTATCGCTTTCTCTTTATTTTATTCCACACGCGGTCGACCCGCTCGATTCCGAAGACTTTTCCCAGACGGGTCCTCCAGCGGAATCTTTTCGAAGCCCAGCTGGAATGAAACCAGTGGATCGCTACTGTGTTTTCCGTTTTTCTGACTTTGGTATCATAAAATCCCTTCGGGCAGAAAAACTCTTCCGGGTAGATGTGTACGCCGCCCTCGATGATCTGATCCTGCCCGTCATTTCTGTATCCGTGCGAGATAAAAACCGGCGTATCTCTTTTCGGACAAGCCTGTGTGTCTGTCTTTCTGTCAGGAAGGATAAACGGGATCTCCTCGTACGTCTTCATCAGATCACGAAGGATCGGTGTTCCCTTCTCCGCACCGAATCCCAGACCGGATGCGATCAGGTGATCGAACTGGGCGCCGAAGAAGGCTTTGTCAGAACGGAGAAAGTCTGGATCCTTCAGCAGTTCCACATCGGTATCAAAATAGAAACCGCCATGCTCATATACCGTCTGATAACGGATATAGTCCGTGACAAATGCATACTTCATTTCTTCGAGCGCCTGCTTTACGAAAAGAGGTGCGGATGAGATATCGTAATTATCTTCATTCCACTCCACGATCTCATAGTCCGGGCAGTACTTCTTCCAGCTCGCGATACATTTTCTGATCAGCTTCGGTTTCTTCCCCTGCCCGAACCAGCAGTAATGGATTTTCTTCGGAATCATACTTCTATCCCCCGGTTATCGGTCTTTCCCTCATTAAGGAAACGCCTGAATCCATTATATACTACTTTCCATCTCAAACGGTCCGGGATTTGATAAATAGTTTTGCTATTGATATTATTGAACAGGAATGGAGAGGGATAGTATGAGCAAGACGAAAGTTGAATTAAACGGAAAGACGGTCCTGGTCACAGGATCCCCCGGTTTTATCGGGGCCAATATCGTGCTCCGCCTCCTTAAAGAGATGACATCGGGCACCGTGATCTCTTTCGATAACATGAATCCCTACTATGATCCTGCTCTCAAGGAGTACCGTCTTTCGCTGATCGAAGAAGCCGCAAAGACTTCTTGTGCAGATCACATTTTCATCCGCGGAAATCTCGCCGACAAGGAGCTGATCGAGAAGGTATTCTCCGAGTATGGACCCTCGGTCGTCGTGAACCTCGCCGCCCAGGCCGGCGTCCGCTATTCCGTCGATCATCCCGACGTCTACATCGAGAGCAACATCATCGGCTTTTACAACATTCTGGAAGCATGCAGGAACCATCCTGTCGAGCATCTGGTTTATGCGTCGAGTTCCTCCGTCTACGGCGGCAATAAGAAGATCCCCTTCAGCACAGAGGATCACGTAGATCATCCGGTCAGTCTTTACGCCGCGACCAAAAAGAGCGAGGAACTGATCTGTCACGCATACAGTAAACTCTATAACATCCCTGCGACCGGGCTCCGTTTCTTCACCGTGTACGGCCCTGCCGGCCGTCCGGATATGTTCTATTATTCGGCAACGGATAAGCTTGTCGCCGGAGAGAATATCCGGATCTTCAACTACGGAAACTGCAGAAGAGATTTTACTTATATCGACGATGTCATCGAAGGTCTCTTCCGCGTCATTACTAAGGCTCCGGAAAAAGCACTCGGAGACGATGGTCTTCCGGTCCCGCCTTACGCGATCTATAACATCGGCGGGGGCGTTCCCGAGAACCTTCTGGATTTCGTTTCCACACTGCAGGAAGAGCTGGTCAGCGCCGGAGTTCTTCCGGAGGACTATGATTTTGAAGGTCACAGAGAACTGGTCGGCATGCAGCCCGGCGACGTTCCCGTCACCTACGCCGACAGCAGTGCTTTTGAAGAAGACTTCGGCTTCACGCCTTCCATCCCCATTCGTGAGGGGCTCCGGAAATTTGCTAAGTGGTACAAGAGCTATAAAGAGGATCCGGCGGAATAAAAAAGCACGGATCAGAAAGCAGCGTCAGGATCTTACGTATCAGCTTCCGGCCTGCTCACCCGTATCCTTTTTCGAGAACTTTCCTTTTATCAGTCTGACGATATCCCCGACCTCCTCGATCCGGAGAAGCTTGACCATGGCAAGATAGATCACGACTCCCATCGCAGCCGAGACGCCGAGAACGACGAACTTATTCGCAGAGCAGTACCAGAACAGGACTCTCGGAATAAAGCAGGCCATGACAGATGCCGCCAGCACCTTCACTCCCGTAAGAAGCAGCAGTGCTTTTTCCAAAGAAACATATTTCTTGACGAGAATGAGACGCACGGCGAAAGATACGATCGCCGAAAGAGAGGTCGCCAGCGCCAGTCCGTCTCCGCCCCAGACCTGGATAAAGGCCACATTCAGGAGGATATTGGTGATCAGATACGCCGTATTGATGTACATCGCTTTCTTCGTGTCGCCGTATGCATAGAAGATATTGTTGATCATGACATTGCAGGCACTGAAGAACAATCCGATGCTGTACAGGGCAAAGATAGAAGATGTGGAGGATGCACTCTGCGCGTCAAAGGCTCCTCGTTCGAAGGCCGCCGATACCAGTTCCGACCTGAAGAGTATGCAGGCAAATGTGATCGGGATGATGAGCACGCAGAACAGGTTGATGATCTTGGTCACCAGGCGCTCCAGTTCCTCTTTCTTTTTCAGCGTGATCAGTTCCACCATCTGCGGATACATCGCTGTTGCGATCGCAGAAGACAGAAGCCCGTTGAATACACTCGTCAGCTTATTTCCGTAGTTCAGTGAAGAGACCGTACCCGTCGGAAGTGTCGACGCCATCGCCTTATCCACAAGTGTATTGAACTGGGAGACACCGGCGGAGATCAGTGCGGACGGAAGGCGCTTCAGGACCAGTGAGAACTCTTCGCTTTTAAACCGGAGATCGATCCGGAACTTATACCCCCATGTGATGAAAGGAAGCTCGATCAGAAGGCGCAGAATACCTGCGATGATCAGGGATACCGCCATCGCCTCGATGCCCCACATCTTATAGAAGAAGATCGCCGCCACGATCGTCGGGATATGGGAAACCACCTCGCGGATCTGGCTGCCGAGGAATTTGTCATGGCTCTGAAGTACCGATGCGTACACGGCCGCCGCGACTACAAAGATATACATCGGCGAGGAGATCCGTGTCAGCTTGATACAAAGGTCCCTCGTCTCCCCGTCAAAACCCGGAGCGATCAGCGCGATGACCACCGGTGCGAAGAAGAAAAGGATCGCGACCACGATCACCGAGATGATCGTCAGAAAAGAAAGCAGCTGGTTCGTCAGGTTATACGCCTTCTCGTTTTCTTTCTTTGCGAGATGCCCCTTATAAAGCGGCAGGAAAACAGTCCATATACCGACACTCAGCATCGGGTAAACCATGGCATGGATACTCCACACCATGTAGTAGGCGTCACTCTGAGAGGTCGTTCCGAGGCAGGATGCAAGAACCGCCTCCTCGATAAAGGCGACGATTTTCGCGAGGATCCCGATCGCCACGATGACGATCGTCCCCCGAAGCACTTTATTTGCCAATGATTTGCTTTCTACCTCAGAACCTGCCATATTACTCACTTTGTAACACTGTTACACTTCTCCACGATGATCCTTGCGCACTCCTCGGAAGACTTTCCGCTCTCATGCGTATCGAAAAAATCCAGGATCTCCCGGTCTCGTTTCTTATATTCTTCCTCATCCGTATCCGAGATGAACTTGAGTGCCTCACTCATATTTCTCACACCCGAGAAGCACTCGTCCTTCTCCGTATAGTAGAGCGTCCGGCTCTTCGCCTTATACTCTTCGATATCATCCTGATAAAACATGACCGGTCTTCCCGTCATCGCGAAGTCCGTCGCGCAGGAAGAATAGTCCGTGATCAGATAATCCGTAACGAGAAGAAGATCCGTCATGTCGGGATACCTTGTGACATCCATGAACCGCGCATCTTCCGCCTCGTTCTTTCTTACCAGCTGCGTGCCGCCGTGCGCACGAAGAAGGCAGATCCAGTCTCCCCCTGTCTTCTCTTCCAGCGCATCCAGGATCTCCGAAAGCCGGATATCCGAATCATTCGTACCTTCGTTCACCTTATTGTCACGGAACGTCGGGGCAAACAGCAGAACCTTTTTTCCGGCGATACCGAGTTTTTCCTTGATGCCTTCGATCTCTTCCGAAGAAGGCTCGACCAGACGGTCATTTCTCGGGCATCCGCAATCGATGAACTTTCCTTCAAAGCCCACACTTCTTCTGTAGAGTTCCTCGGCAAAAGTGGACGCCGAAGTGATATAGTCGCAGTTTCCGGCCTCGAAATAGTCTTTCTCGCCGTACTTATCCTTAAAGGCCTTGAGGTCTCTCGCCGCATCGTTAAAGATCTTCTTGAGCGGACGGTCCCCGTGCCATGTCTGGATATAGAGCTGTCCGTCTCTTTTGACCACGCCGTCCGGCATAAAGACATTGGAGACCCATACCGCGGATGTCGAAAGCGCGCGGTAGTATTCTGCCGTCTCGAAAAGCACCTGTCCGATGTAGGAAGGAAGTGTCTCATCCTGTTCCTTCACCGCCCACAGAAGCTTAACAGAAGGATCCATCTCGTGGATCGCTTCCGCCATGGCCTTGGGATTATCGCCGAAGCCCCTTCCGTTAAAGTTATTAAAGAGCACCTGGTTCTTCACAAGCGGCTCGGAAGCGTATTTCCCCATCTCTTTCCGATAGATCTTATTTCTGGCAGAGAGCGCGAGATGATACGCCACATTATTATTCTTTATGATTCTTCGTATATTCATTTTTTCTTCTTCAGCAGGGATTCCAGATCGTTCAGCGCGTTATTCGTCTCTTCACTGTGGCCGGGCTTGTTGTCCTTATCTACGGCATTGGCATCGTACAGATCCTTCTTGATCTGCGAGCTGCTGATCTCCGGCGTTCTCGGCAGATAAACGACCTCGACGCCTTCTTCTTTCAGATAATCAAACTTGCCTTTCCAGTCATCGCCCATAACGAACGTATCGATATGGTACTCATGCATATCCGACCGTTTCTGCTCCCAGGATTCCTCCGGGATGACCAGATCGACATAGCGGACCGCCTCCACCAGTGCTTTTCTCTTCTCATAGGAAAAATAGCATTTCTTATGCTTCTGATTCCAGTTGAATTCATCCGTCGAGACCACAACAATCAGATAATCCCCCAGTGCTTTGGCGCGCTTTAACAGATTGATATGACCATAATGCAAAAGGTCAAATGTCCCATACGTAATCACTCGCTTCATATCATGTTTTCCTCCAGTACTTATGTTATCACGAACTTCAGGTCCGGGACCTGTATTCTTCACTCTGATTTGCGAAGCCGGAACCGCCGCCGGCACCGGGACTTCTTCCCTACTGTACTTCTTCGCCATCGAACATCCGGCAAATACGATCAGCATCCAGAACAGCGGCTGACGGTTATTGACCAGCGTCATCGATTCCACGGCCAGTGCGATATACGCCGCCCACAGATCCGACTTGATTCCTCTCATCTGCTTTGCGATCCATGCCAGAAGGATCAGACAGGGAATGATACCGTAGCAGAAAAGCGGTCCGAGAATACTGCTGTGGATCTCATTTTCCGTATAGATACCGGACGGGAATCTTCCGTAGTATCCTTCTCCTGCACCGTAGAGCATCTTTACCGGATAGTTGAGCACTCTGTCCCAGCAGCGGTCCTCAAAGAGATTCCGGATCCCGGCCAGGCTCGATGAACCGGAACCGAATCCGAAGTTCATGATCTTATCGATGATTCTCTGCGTCATCGTCGAATTCGTGATAAATCCGGGCAGTCTTACGAAGCCGAGCAGTACAAGGACTGCAGCAACAACTGCCGCTCCCGAAACGAAGAGGAAAAGGAACGCGGAACGCCTGTTTCTGACCTTGATCCTGAGATACAGGAACACGATCAGGAAGACCGCCATACCGAGCATCATGCCGGTCGAGACTGTCTTCACGATCAGATACAAAGAGATCACATACCACAGGATCGGATGTCCGTCGCCTCGTGACTTGCTGATCAGGAAGATCATGAGGAACAGCGCGAAAATATAGAATCCGCACTGGTTCGGATCGTTAAATGTTCCCATATACCGGTTAAAGGAAAAGCGGCCGAGACCGAAGATAGCGAACGCAAGCTGCAGGAGCAGCGCCGCCTGGCATACTCGACGGAGTTTCAGAAGAAAATCCTCATCCTGTCCGAGCATACGGAAACACATCACGATAAAGAAATTGTAGCCATAGTAAAGTATGCTCAGATGGAACCGGAAATCTCCGGGATACCCCATTCCGTAGATGATGATATAGATCCCGTTGATCAGGCATACTAATCCTACAAACACGAAGAGCAGCCTGTCTGCGCCGTCTCTCGGCACACGAAAACGCATCACGCACACCAGAAGAATGACAAAGCTCACCATAAAGCAGGCGTCACCGATCTGAAAGCCTCCCGATGTGCCCAGATAGAACTGCTTCAGAAACACTCCTATCAGAAACAGGATCTGGGAAATACTACTTGCTGTGATGTTACTTCTTCCCGTATCCATTTCTACTTCACTACCGCTCCCTTATGGGCAAGCGCCTCACTATATAACTCCCGCATCTTTTCGCTTACGGAAGCAATATCAAACGCCTTGATCTTCGATTCCGCCGCCTCGGCATACCGTTTACAAAGATCACGCTGATCCCGAAGCTTCAGGATCGTCTGCGCGACCGCCTCCGGTGAACTCTCTACGATCTCACCGTTCTCACCATTCTTGATCAGATCCGTATTACCGCGGGTATTCGAGCAGATTACCGGAAGCCCGCTCGCCATCGCCTCCATCAGAGCCACAGGAAGTCCTTCCTGATGCGACATAAAGACGAACAGATCGGAACAGTTGCAGAGTTCTTCGACATCTGTTCTGTAGCCGAGAAAAACCACATGATCCGACAGACCCAGTTTCTCCGTTTCCGAACGAAGATTATCCCGGAGGACCCCGTCTCCGCAGATCAGATAACGGATACCCGAGATCCGTCCGTCCTTCTTGAGCTGCGAAAGAGCCTCCAGCACAACTTTGTAGTTCTTTCTCTTGATCAGTTCGCCGACCGAAAGAATAACGAATTCATCCTCAGCAATATGAAGTTCTTCTCTCTTCGGCACGCGCACACTTTCATTTCTTCCGAAACGGGAAGTATCGATACCGACACCGGGAACATATACTGTCTTACGCGCTTTGAACTTCGAAGCCCGCTGATAGTCTTCCTGATTGATCGTGATCAGCACATCCGTCTTCTTCGCATAGTGCTTTTCCACCGGATAGTAGATCAGCCAGTTTTTCAGCGGCGCACCCTTAAAGAAGTGAAAACCATGCGCCGTATAGAAGACCTTCGTCCCCTTCTTTCTGGCCTTGCGGGAAGCCATACGCGCCAGCAGTCCTCCGACGGGAGTATGGCAGTGGATGATATCGTACCCGCCTTCGCTGATTAGTTTTTTCAGCATCTTATATGCGCGGACATTTCCCGGCTTCAGAGGGTTTCTCTCAAACGGGATATCGGTATACTCATCGCAGTAAGGGATGACGCATTCTTTCGGATCCGGATAGTCGTTTCTTGCCGCGACCGCCGTCTCACATCCCATCTCCTTCAGCATTTTCAGATACGGGATATGGAACTCCATGATATGGGTCTTCACCACTGTCGCGACGAAAAGCACCTTTGGTCTTCCGGAAGTTTCACTCATTCGTCCGCCTCCGGAGAATCGCCGCCATTTTCTTCTTCGTAGTCAATGATCGGCTCGTTTTTCGCATCGGACAACGCCGTTGTCTGCCCCTCCTCGATGCCCTTCGTGTTATCTTTACTGAAGAACGTAAGAAGCGTCGCGAAGCACAGCTGGAAATCCGTAGTCAGGCTCATCTGATTGATATAGAAAAGATCGAACTCAAGTTTCTCATACGGGTCCGAGTTATATCTTCCGTAGATCTGTGCATATCCGGTAAGCCCGGCTTTTACCTGAAGACGGAGCTTAAAGTCCGGCATTATCTCGTAGTACTGTTCGGCGATCTCCGGACGCTCCGGACGCGGACCGACCACGGACATTTCGCCTTTGAAGATGTTGATCAGCTGCGGAAGCTCATCGATACGAAGCTTTCGGATGACTCTTCCGACCGGCGTGATGCGGTCATCGTTCTCGCCCGAGCTCAGACGCGCAACACCGTCTTTTTCTGCATCGACTCTCATGGAACGGAACTTGATGATCTTAAACTCTTTCCCGTCCTTCGTCAGGCGCACCTGCTTATACCACGCGGGTCCTCTATCGTAAAGAACGATCACGAGCGAAGTGATCAGCATCAGCGGGCTCAGAATGATCAGCGCCAGACCCGACACCACGATATCAAAAGTTCTCTTCACCAGGGCATAGAGCGGATCGACATATGTACGGTTCACATAGAGCACCGGCGAATCAAAAGACTGGATGTGGATCGCCTCCTGCATGATCGCATCTCCGATATGCGGAAGGACGAAACACGGGATCTCATTTCTCTTACTGTATTTCAGAATGCCGTTCCTGCATCGCGAATTGACGCCCGCGACGAAAAAAGCATCGTAGTCTTTCAGTTTCGGTTCCAGTTCGTGAAAAGAACCGTCATACTTCAATTCATCGACGATCTCATAGAGACGCTCCATCGGCTTACCGCGTGTCGCTCCAAAGCGTTTCTTATCCAGATCGTTTCTGTAGATCAGGAGAGTTCTCTTCTTCGGATAGATCCTCTGATAGTAGATCGATCCGAAATAAGCCCATGCAATATCGATCAGCGCCTGTGCCGAAAGGAGCACGACGAAGACCCACGGATTCTTCAGTTCCTGCCAGGCGATCGAAACACCGGAGTATACGGCCACGCACACCGTCACCTGCGACAGGAACTGTGCCAGCGCGATCGTACGGATCCTGTAGTATCCGAATGTATCTGCGTGAAAAGTATTCTTGAACCAGTAAAGAAGGACCGCATAGACGATCGTCACATAGTAGTTATAGCGGAAGCCTTCGGCCGGCATGCCGAAAAGGCATCTGTAGCGGAACCATATCCATGCCAGATAGAAAAGGAGCACATCGAAGAAGAAACGGTAGATCTTGATCAATACCATCCGGAATTCATTCTTCTCGTGATGGATAGACTTTGACCCTACATTTGTCCTATTATCCATATTCGTATGTAACTGGTCCTTCGTCCCCATAGATCCCCTGCTTCACTTTAGCCATAAGATTATACCATAACTCTCGGGCAAGGTCATGCAGTCAATGCGCAAAAAACAGGCAGTTTCTGTTTCCCTGAAAACAGGTTTGTAAAGAAATATTGTTTTTCTCCTCTTGAAGATGTTACTATTCATATATCGGAGGTGGGTTATGAATAGAAGATTTCTGCACGTTTTGATATCCGGAACTTTAGCTTTATCTATCGCCTTTAGCGGCGGTGTATTGCTCCTTTCGGGGAAGCCGAACGGCTCCTTTACCGTCTGCGCGGATCCTGTTGACGGCTACGAAGAGGATGAGGGACCGATCGAAACCTTTGTGGAAGATGAAACCGAACCTTTCGAAACTTACGGCGAAGAAGAAACCGAACCCGGTGAGACTGGCGACATTTATGAAACTGACCCATCCGATCCAATCACGGATTACGAGAGCAACCTTCCGGTAATCTATATCAATACGGAAAACGGACAGGGTATCACGAACAAAACGACCTACATTCCCGCCACGATGGAGATAAGGAACAGTGAAGATCCGACGAAGGATTACTCCGGAACCATTCAGATCAAGGGCCGCGGCAACTCCTCCTGGATATGGCCGAAGAAGCCATATAAGATCAAGCTCGACTCGAAAGCCGACCTTCTCGGTATGGGCAGCAATAAGCACTGGGTCCTTCTGGCAAACTATCTCGACGAGAGCCTCCTTCGAAACACCATGGCATTCCGCCTTGCCGAACAGATGGGAGTTCCGGCCATGCAGACCGTGTGGACGGACGTCGTATTAAACGGCGAATATATCGGCAACTATCAGCTCTGCGAGCAGATCCGTGTCGGTAAAGAAAGAGTAGATATCTTTGACTGGGAAGACGAAGCCAAAGAAGTCGCCTCCACCGTCAGCAAGAAAGAGAAAAAAACAGGAAACGAGATCGACAAAGACGCTCTGGAAGATTATCTGAAGGAGAATCTTTCGTGGATCACCGAAGGAGAGTTTTCCTTCGGCGGCAAGACCTACACACTGAGCAACTACGGCATCGGAGAATACGACTACTCCGGCGGATACCTGTTCGAACTGTCCGATGAATACGACGCGGTTTCCCAGTTTAAAACTGATCACGGATTAACAGTAATGCTCAACTCCCCGGAATACCTGAACACGAATAGTCAGATGATGGCGTATGTGCAGGAGTACTGGCAGGATTTCGAGAATGCCTACCGTTCCGAAGACGGTTACACAGATACTGCCAACGGAAGAAAACACTATACGGAATTTGCCGACATTGATTCGATGGTCTCCTACTGGCTCGTCATGGAGATCGTCGGCAATGACGATGCCGGAAGAAAGAGCAGATATGCCTATATGGATACTGACGGAATCATCAGGTTCGGTCCTGTCTGGGACTTCGACTGGGGCTGCGGCACTTCCACCATCGGAACGGTAGCAAAATGGTGGAAGTGCTCCAAGTATAGCAAACCGGAGTGCTTCTTCTATGATCTTACCGATGACCCGCTTTTCATCGCCAAGGCGACCGAGAAATACTGGCAGATCCGTCCTTATCTTCAGACAATAATCGAATATGGCGGACAGATCGATCAGGCGTTTGCTTATCTTAAGGAATCCGGTGAAGCGGATCAGGCAAGATGGGATCGCAGCAAGACCTGGTACGGCCAGGCCAGAGGTTTTGAGAAAGATGTAAAAACTTACAAGATCTACCTGAAGGAACGCTTTGCCTGGCTGGATGCACAATTCTCTTCAGACAGCACCCTGATCAAGAGCCTGAACACAGATTTAAGTGCATATCCGTACACTAAATCAACGGCCGTTGCTTTTACTTCTTCCAACGGATCACCGGATACGCTGTCCACTCATGCTCCTGCTGACTACCTCATCGAGGAAGGAAACGACCTTCAGCTGACTGTAAAGGTAACTGACACTGATTCCGTCTCGATTAACGTGTACGTCAACGGACTCGAATACACAACTGCAGATCTCACGAACGGCTCCGCAACGATCAGCATCTCTGCAGATCGTCTCGATGCACTTCTCGGCAGTAAGAATGTGATTTCTATCATCGCAAAGAACGCATCCGGAGCAACCACACAGAGGAGCTTCGCAACAGTCATCCAGACGGAAGCCCCGGCTCCCGAAGAACCCGAATTTGCCGGCAATACTCTTATCCTCGACGGCAAGATCGGCGTCAACTTCTTTATGAACCTTTCCGGTCTGACAGACGAAGAAAAAGAAGCCTGCTATGTCGAGTTCACCGTCAACGGAGAGACGACTACCGACACTTTTGATGCGACACATAAAGATGCATCCGAGCGTTACTTCGGTTTTACCTGCTACGTCAGTTCCGTGCAGATGGCCGAGACGATCACGGCGGAATTCCACTACGGAGATGACAAGGTGATCAGCACGACATACTCCGTACTCGAGTACACCGATCTGGTCGACGCACATGCCGAGGATTACGATGCAAAAACACTTGCCCTCGTGCAGGCCCTTGCCGACTACGGACACTACATCCAGCCCTTCTGCGCCTATAACAACGAATGGACCGTAGGAGATAGGTACGCAGAGATGAGCAAGCACTACACAGAGTCCTATGATTATGATGCGATAAAAGAACTGATCGAGAAGGAAGCGCCGAAGATCACAGTCGACGGAACAGATAACCTGCAACTATACATAGCGCTTGTAGCGGATACAGATACTTCCATCCAGATCCTCATAGATCCCGGCAAGAAATATACAGGTACACTTGCCGTAGACGGTGAAGTTCAGGAATCTCATCTCAACGGAAGATACCTCATCGAGATCCCCGGCATCGCTGCACACAAGCTGGCCAAGTCTTCCACGAAGACGATCACGACAGATGGCGGAACCACGACCATCAAGGTCTCCGCAATGTCCTATGTATATAGCATTCTGAATTCGTCTGCCTACGCAAATAAATCCTTCGCGAAGGACGCCGTCTGCGCTATGTATAAGTACTACGAAGCCGCCAACGCGTATAAGAAAGCAAACGGTTAAACAAAGCGGGTAGGATAAACTCTCATCCTACCCGTTTCCCACTCACTTTACATAGTGCATGAAAGAGCTTCGGCGTCTTTTTATACATCCCGAATAGCACCTTCTTTTTCAGCCCGAAATTCTTCGGGCTTTTCTTACATTTCCCAAGAAGTGATCTCGCCTTTTTACCTGTTCCGTCGGAAGCATCTTCACTTACCCGGATCACATACGTCATCGCCGCCGATGTCTTAAGATCCGGGAGATAGACTCCTTCATACCCTGATGCTTCCAGCCCCTCATACATCCGCATCTTCATTTCAAATCGGTCCTTCTCCGCTTGCAGATCCGACATATGACTGATACTGTCCGGATGCATGAAGTAATTATACAGAATTCTGTTGGTATAGTAGATCTTTTTCGCTCGGAGCATCAGGCTCCATGTCAGGGCCTGATCTTCAAACTTGTGTCCTTCCGGATATCCGGTTCCCTCGAACAGTTCGCGCCGGTAGATCTTATTCCATACCACCGCGCCTCCTGCGCCGAAGAGAAGGTCAATGCCTTCCCGGTTTGTTTTTACGCCGTCTTCTACCCCGAAATCACGTCTCGGACGGACACCCTTTTTATCCAGCACATCCAGCTGGAAAACGACCATATCCGCATTATGCTCCGTTGCCAGGCCATACGCTGTACTGCAGAAATCCGGAGTTACAGAATCATCCGCATCGACAAACATCAGATACTTTCCCTTCGCCCAGTCGATTCCCCGGTTCCGTGCTGCCGAAACTCCTCTGTTTTCCGTGTGAGCAACACGGATCCTTCTGTCTTTTTCTGCATACTCGTCCAGGATCTCCCCGCACCGGTCGCGCGATCCGTCATCGATCAGCAGAAATTCCACATTCTCCATATCCTGCGCAAGAAGACTGTCCAGACATCTCGGAAGATACTTCTCCACACCGAACACCGGAACAATGACAGAAACCAATACATCAGAACCCATAGATCAATCCCGCTACTCTTCCCTCATCCACTTATGCCATACGGCGTATCCGATGCCGGAGCCGAGAGTGTTATGTACGAGATCCGATATATCGAAGCATCCCATGTGAAGGACCAGCTGCGAGAGCTCGATAAAGAGGCTGAACGCCAGTCCCAGAAGAAGCATCTTCCAACCCTTCTGAAAGTTTTCCTGAAGCTTCGGGACCAGAAATCCCAGCGGCACAAAAAGAAGTATGTTGAGGAAGATCTCCGAGGCAAACCCGTTATGATTCAGGAAACACTTCCACCCAGATTTCGAAAAATCCTTCGCCAGCGCCCGATACTTCATGAACGGGTCGAGGATCGTCTTGACCTCCATGTCATACGTACGAACGAAGAGCGTTATGATCAGCACCGCGATTACATAGAATATGAACAGCGTCCCGAGAATATGCCGGTTCTCCGTCACCGACACCACCACGGCCAGTGCCGCGATGAAAAACGCTACGATATAGACTACATAAAACGGAAAACCCACATTACTCCCCTAAAACACAAAACAAATTGAGTATATTATAACGTTCTTTTCCATAAAGAAGAAGTGGGAACCGCCTTGCGGCGATTCCCACTCCCTGAAAACTACTTGATCATGACTGATCATTTAATGTTTTACTTTCTTAAGTCCTCTTCCGAAGCCTTACTCTTCAACCCACATGGCGATCAGCTTCACGTCATCATCGACAACCATCTGAAGGATGTCTTCGCCCTGCTCGTTGACCCAGCCGTCAAATACATAGCCTTCACGAACCGGCTCTTCGAAGAACTGAGGCACTATGAAGTCACCCTCGTCACAGGTGTCGAAGAACAATTCTTCACCGTTTGCGAAGTTACCGCCATTGGCGTCGAGGATGATGGTGCAGATCTTTTCCCATACAGCTGTGAAAGTCACATCCGAAGTCATACGGTAACGTCTTGCAACCATTTCTCCATTCATCGCCCAGCCGACGAACTTGTATCCCTGTCTGATCGGTGTCGGGAGCTGATCCAGATCGGTTCCGACGGTCTGACCGTCTCTTTGCATCTCCGAGGTGTAGCGACTTCCGCTCTCTTCAAAGTATGCACCCTCACCGGCATCAAGTGTCAGAGTATGTGCTTTCTTCCAGATCATGTAGAGAGTGATATCCTCAGTCAGATTATCAATGAGCCATCCATCGCTTCCGTACTCTGCTTCCGGATCTGTGCTCCAGCCATAGGCAATATATCCCGGTCTGTCCGGATACCAGTTTCCTACATTGTACGGACCGGAAAACTCTTCCTTAACGTCAATATACTGCGGATGCTCCTCATCGCCCCAGTATCCGCCATTGGCATCATAGGTAACCTTCACAGAAAGTTTCCATGTAGCGTAGAAGTCAAATTCATCGCCTTCCTTAAGTTCAATCATGAGATTATCTACCGGATTGTTATTCTCATCGACCCAGCCGGCAAATTCATAACCCTCATAGTGCGGGAATTCATGACGTACATAGTAGTGCCGTCCGATACTCTGAATGTCAATCTGCATGGTTTCAGCACCTTCGCCTTCGCCCCAGGCACCGTCGTTTGCGTGGTACCTGATCACAGGAACTTTCTCCCAGATTGCGTAGAAAACAATGTCTTCTTCGCCGGTTACAAGGGAATCATTCGGCTGATACTCAGGAACCTTGCTGCCTTCAACTGTTGTGTAACCAAGGAAGTTGTAACCGTCCATAGGCTCCGGCCACCAGCCGTCTACCTGATCCTCGCGATCGCAGTTTTCGCGCTCGAGTACAGTATAGATAACTTCCTGACCTTCTTCATTGCCTCTCCAGAAGCTGATATCTGTTACATAAGTAATGCTGATCTGTTTCTTCCAGAGAGCTACCAGCGTGATCTCATTGTCCAGTTCCATCGGGCCTTCGATCGCTTCGACTCCGTCCAGAGACCATCCAATGAACCAGTAACCTTCCCGGTCAGGGTGCCATCCGTCCGGATAGAACTCATCGGCTCTTTCCATACGGATATGTATCTCGGATGTTTCTCCGTTTTCAGGCTGGAAATCATCCCATTCACCGCCATTAGCAAGGTATGTGACCTTATATGCCGGAACCCAGCTTGCGAAGAATTCGTATACACCGTCTTCTTCAATATAGAGTTCTCTTCCGTCCGCGGGATCGCCATTTTCATCGACCCATCCGTCAAATCTGTAGCCTTCTCTTTCCGGTTCCCAGCAGCCTACATAGTAGTACTCACCGACACGGCAGGTATACTCTTGCACAGTTCTTTCATCATCCCAGGCACCATCGTTACCATAGTAGAAGATCTTTCCAATCTTTACCCACGTTGCATAGAAGGTGTACTCGTCGCCTTCCTGAAGATTCAGGAAACGTCTGTCTGCCGAAGCGCCATCTTTATCGACCCATCCGTCAAACTCGTATCCATCGCGCCAGGGCTCATCAAATCCGACATAGTACTTACGTCCGATCTCCTGGACATCAGTACGGATCTCTTCAGTATATTCTTCGTCGCCCCATACACCGCCAGCTGCATCATAGGTAATGACTGGGCGCTTTTCCCATACGGCATAAAGTGTGATGCTGTCGTCGAGTCTTCCGATTTCCTCATCAAGCTCATATACGACATCTTTGCTGCCTTCTTCGGTCGTATAACCCAGGAGGATGTATTCTTCCGGAGCATCCGGCCACCAGCCGCTGATGCGGTAATATTCTTCGACGTCATAATCTGTAAACGTTGTTTTTGTTATTACGGGATAATTTCCCTCCGGATCCCATTCATCGACCCACATACCGACGTCGGTTACATAAGTGACATTGACGATCTTATTCCACAGAGCATAAAGAGTCGTATCTGCACTGATCGTCAACGGATTCTCAAGCGGAGTAATTCCATCCAGAGACCAGCCGCCAAAGCGGTAGCCTTCTCTTCCAGGCTCCCAGCCATCCCAATAGTATTCACCGGCTCTTGCGGTACGGTAATGAATCTTATTGGTTTCATTATTATTTGCATCAAATCCGTCAAATTCACCTTCCGTTGCATCATAGGTAACAAGGTATGCCTTGACCCAGTTAGCACGATAAGTATATGTCTTATTTGCTTCGAGAATAAACTCGACACCATCTACATTCTGATCATTTTCATCGAGCCATCCGTCGAAGTCATAGCCTTCCCGTTTCGGTGTATACACACCTACAGAATAGTAATCACCGGCATTGCAATAGTGGACCTCCGTAGTACGTCCATCATCCCAAATTCCGCCGTTCGCTTCGTATGTGACCACTACATCGCCGGAAGCTTTCCAGATCGCGTAGAATGTCACATCCGCCTGGACGTCATAACTGAATCTCCGTTCACCGGTGGTTGCATTTTTACTTGTGTTCCATCCGACAAACTCGAATCCATCTCTTTCCGGATACCAGTAATTGATGTAACCGGGACCTGCCCATACTTCATCAATTCTCGGGACTGTATCGCCGTCCCAGGATCCGCCGTTCGGATCGAAGGTCAGCTGATACTTCTTCGCCCACTCTGCTTTTACAGTGATCGGTTCGGTAAGATTTACATACTCGACGAACTCACCATCTACTGTCCAGCCGAGGAAAGCATAATCCTCATCCTCGTGCATCGGTTCATGCCAGCCGATGTAGTATTTTCCGGCTTCGTGATACGTATCCACAGTTGTAAACGAAGGTTCTTCTCCAAACTGCCAGAAGCCGCCGTTTGCATCGTAGGTAACAGTAATGACTTCGACCCACTGTGCAACCAGTTCGACGTCGCCCGTCAGGCGGAGCTTCTTCACGCGGGAACCATTGAGTGTCCAGCCGTCAAAGTCATATCCGGCTCTTTCCGGAACGATATTGTCTACGTTCACAGTACCCGACGGATACCGATTTACGAGGGTGTCTTCACCCGGTCCAAACTCGCCGCCATTCGCATTGAATGTGACATTATAGAGTCTTACCCACTCGGC
>JAILHZ010000050.1 GCA_024695545.1 Clostridiales bacterium | reverse complement strand
AGAGTGAATTATGGAGCGAAGCCGATTATGCTGCCGCAGCCGGTCTTGATCATCGCGACTTATGATGAGAATGGGGTGCCGGATGCGATGAATGCTGCCTGGGGTATTACCACGGATTTTCAGGAGATCACGATCTCTCTGGGCGAGCATAAGACGACGGATAACCTTGCTGTACGCGGAGCGTTCACGGTCAGCATGGCGACCGAAGATCAGGTCATCGCCTGCGACTATGTGGGTATTGAGTCTGCGCGTAAGGTCCCGAACAAGTTTGAAAAGGCAGGCTTCCACGCAACGAAGAGTGAGTTTGTGGATGCACCTCTGATTGACGAACTTCCTATGGCACTGGAGTGCAAAGTGAAGAGCTTCGAGGACGGGATCCTCATCGGAGAGATCGTCAATGTAAGTGCTGATGAGAGCGTCGTCACGGACGGGAAGATCGACCTGAAGAAACTTAAGCCGATCGCTTTCGATCCGTGCAACAATGCATATGTGGCGCTGGGAGAAAAAGTGGGCAGTGCTTTTGCCGATGGAGCAAAACTCAAGTAGAACTTGAAATCTATCTTGAAACTTAAATCCCTACTCGCTAAACTAAAGATGTCGAAACCTCTATCCTGTAGGTGGATGGAGGTGATGAGAGATGAAAAACTACTATGTTTTTCGTTTTAACGGTGAGGTAAGAAGAATTGCCAGGATTACTGACAATTGGGATGCTTGTGGCTGGGAAAACGGCAAATGGGTATCCATGCCCGGACTTTTAAAGATCGAGTACGACATCACTGATTATGAGGACATTACCGAAGAAGAAGCAATGAAGTTGGTCGCTGAACAGACGGTGAAGTTCCTTCTGGAGAAATGGAAGAAAGAACTGGTACCGAAGAAAGCAGAATGGGACAAAAAGCCCGGATGGCCGGCGAAACTGGTGGAGACCACTTTCGTGCTGAATGGTAAGGAATACAGCATCAAGGCGCCGGATCTGGGGCTTACGGACGATTGCTGGGATCAGGGCTTCATGGAGACCATTCAGGCGGACATGAAGAAGGATCTGAAAGAAATAGGGGCAGAAGAGATCTATAACATGGGATTTATCGACTAGAGGTGGATAGCATGAGCATCGGATCGAACATCAGAAGACTTCGTGAAGAAAGAAAACTCACCCAGGAGCAGGTCGCAGATGCGATCGGTGTGACCTTTCAGGCGGTCTCTTCCTGGGAAAGAGATGAGTATAAGCCGGATACCGAGAAACTGATCCGGCTCGCCTCTCTTTTTGAGGTCTCCGTAAACGCACTGGTCGAGGAAAGAAAGGGTGTCTTTAAGACCAAAGATGCAATATATAACTGGGAGCACATGAAGACTTTCGTCAAGACCACGGCCAAAAGCCTCGAATTAAAAGATACTCAGAAGGCAGTTGATTTCGCGGTCGAAGCGCATAAAGGGCAGACGAGAAAGAAATCAGAAGTTCCCTATATCTATCACCCATTAAACCTCGCATGTCATGCGCTTTCGATGGAGATCAAGGCCGATGCGGTCATCGCCGCATGCCTGCTGCACGATGTTGTTGAAGACTGTGGGAAGAATTTGGAAGAGCTTCCGGTGGGCGAAGAAGCGAGGGAATTAGTAGCACTCCTCACACATAAGAAAACGACGGATGAGGATCGGGATGCTGTCCTGAAAGCGTACTATGCTTCCATCGCAAAGAACCCGAAAGCCGCCCTGATCAAGTGCATTGACAGATGCAATAACATCACGACCATGTCGTGGGGATTGAGCAGGGAAAGGATCATACGCATGATCAAAGAGACCGAGCAGTACTTTCCGAAACTCCTTTCGGTCATTAAGGCGGAGCCGGAATATAACAACGCGGCCTGGCTTCTTCAGTATCAGATCGAGAGTATGCTGGATATCTATAAGAGATTGTTGTGACCTGTGTTACTATGAAAATAGATCAAGATTCATATTGGGGAGGACAACACTATGCTGTACAGATCTTTTCAGGACATTCAGATCTCTGCGCTGGGTTTTGGCGCGATGCGGCTTCCGGTCATCGATGGGAACGATGCCAAGATCGATGTCGAAGGCGCGAAGAAAATGGTGGACGAAGCTTTTCGGGCGGGAATCAACTACTTTGATACGGCATGGGGATACCATAACGGAAACTCCGAGCTCGTCATGGGTGAGGCGCTCGCTTCCCATCCGCGCGAGAGTTTCTACCTCGCAGACAAGTTTCCCGGGTACGATCTGGGGAACATGACGAAGGTGCGCGAGATCTTCCCCGAGCAGCTCCGGAAGACCGGCGTGGAGTACTTCGACTTCTATCTCTTCCATAACGTTTGCGAGATGAATATCGATTACTATCTGGATCCGAAGTACGGCATCTATGACTATCTGATGCAGATGAAAAGTGAAGGGAAGATCAAGCACCTCGGCTTTTCCTGCCACGGCGAACTTGACGTGCTCAAGCGCTTCCTGGATGCCTACGGCAAGGACATGGAGTTCTGTCAGCTGCAGCTAAACTACCTCGACTGGACGTTCCAGCACGGAAAAGAAAAGGTCGAGATGCTCCGTGAGTGGGACATTCCGGTGTGGGTCATGGAACCTTTGCGAGGAGGGAAGCTGGCGAAGATGCCGGAGCGCTTCTCTGAGAAACTTCTGGCGATGAGACCGGACGAAGAGATCCCCGCATGGGGGTTCCGCTTTCTGATGTCGATCCCGGAAGTGACGGTAATTCTTTCCGGAATGTCGAACATGGAACAGCTCCAGAGTAACGTGAAGACGTTCTCGGAGGACAAGGCTCTTGATGCATCTGAGATGGAGGGACTCATGGCGGTTGCTGACGAGATGCTCAGCGTCCGTTCCGTCCCCTGCACGGCCTGCCATTACTGTGTCAGCCACTGCCCGATGGAACTGGATATTCCCCGTCTGATCGCTTTGTTTAACGAGCACAACATCACCATCGACGGAGGCGGATTCGACTT
>JAILHZ010000004.1 GCA_024695545.1 Clostridiales bacterium | reverse complement strand
TACGATGAACACGTATACACATGTTAATCTCGATGACGCTGTGGAGGAGGTCAAGAAGGTTTATAAAGCACAATGACCTTCCTTGACACGGTTTGAGAAAACCGAACAAACCGAGGTGTAAACCGAACAACTTTACACCTTAGTTTACACCTTTTGGAGGCGCAAATATGCCAAATTACGCCATGTTTTGCCAAGAGGTGAATCTTCGAAAGGTGCTTAAATACAAGGTTTTTTGGATATGATTAAAGTGTTGTTTATATGCCACGGCAATATATGTCGATCGCCGATGGCTGAGTATATTTTCAAGGATATGACCGAGAAATTGGGCATTTCCGACCGGTTCCATATTGAGTCGCGTGCGACGAGTACGGAGGAGATCTGGGGCGATGTGGGAAACCCCGTGTATCCACCGGCAAGGGATGAATTGAAGAGGAGAGGAATCGGTAAGACGCCTTATACGGACTTCTCGTCAAAGAGAGCTCAGCAGCTCAAGCGTTCCGAATACGATGAGTATGACTTCCTGATCGGCATGGACAGTATGAATATGAGAAATATCGAACGCATGACGGGACATGAGAGAGGAGACGGGAAGATATGGAAACTTCTCGAGTTCTGTGGCTCCGGAAAAGATGTAAGTGACCCATGGTATACGGGACGTTTCTCAGAGGTCCTTGATGAATGCGAGAAGGGTTGTGAAGGACTACTAAAGTATCTTCGTGAACAAAAGATACTTTAGTGCAATAACAGGACAAAAAAACGATATCCGTTTTCCTCTCATTCACATATAATTGACTGGCACACCGAAAGTGGGTGTGCCTTTTTACGTGTGAGAAGACCTTTTTGCCCGGCGTAGATCTGCCGGCGCGATGACTTGGATGAGAAGATAAGTATGGCGAATAAGAATGTCACGGACATGACGGTCGGAAATCCTACCCGACATATTCTGAAGTTTACGCTCCCGCTTCTGATCGGAAATCTCTTTCAGCAGCTATATAACATGGTAGACTCGATTGTGGTCGGTCGTTTCGTCAGTGCGCATGCTCTGGCAGCAGTCGGCGCATGCGGTTCGCTGAACTTCCTGTTCTTTTCCTTAAGTTCAGGCTTGGCGGTAGGTATCGGTGTTATTGCTGCACAGTATTTCGGGGCAGGGGATGAAAAGCAATTAAAGAAGACGATTGCAAACTCGATCTATGTTCTTGCTTCCTCAGCGCTCGTGGTTACTCTTGTCGGTCTTGTCTTTGCCGGTCCGATCCTGCGGCTTCTTCAGACGCCGGATGAGTATATCGCAGATTCGATTAACTATTTCCGTGTAACCAGTATCGGTATTCTCGGCGTGGCTTTCTATAACGGTGTGGCTGCACTCCTTCGGGCGATCGGCGATTCTAAGACGCCGCTTTATTTCCTGATACTGAGCAGTATTGTCAATGTCTGCCTCGACCTGGTATTTGTTCTGGCTTTTGATCTGGGCGTTGTCGGTGTAGCACTGGCAACGATTATAGCTCAGGCGGTTTCCGCTATTGCGTCTATGATCTATGCATATCATAAGGTCAGTTATTTCAAGTTGAATAAGGATGACTTAAAACCTGACTATTCTATGATTCGTGACTCTTTCAGGCTTGGATCCCCTGTGGCTATGCAGAACTCGATGATTGCTGTTTCCTGCATCTCTCTTCAGGCGGTCGTCAACGGATTTGGTCCGGATGTCGCTTCAGCCTATACGATCAGCGGACGTATTGAACAGCTTGTTCAGCAGCCGTATGGTTCTCTAGGTATGGCGCTTACCTCATATTCGGGACAGAATATCGGGGCGAAGAAACAGGAACGCGTGATTGAAGGTTTCCGGAAAGCCACGCTCATCGTGCTGTGTTTCAGTATGATCATGCTCCCGCTGTTCTTTTTCTTCGGAAGATATATCTGCGGTATTTTCGTAACTGAAAACGATGCGGCGGAGGTTATCAGTCTGGGCGCCCGCGCACTTCGCATTACCAGTCCTTTTTACTTCGGACTCGGCATGATTTATGTACCCCGTGCGGTATTGAACGGATGCGGAGATACGGGCTTTGCCATGATCAACGGTCTGACAGAGGTTGTCTGCCGTATCGCTTTTGCCAATGTGCTTACAAGGATCCCGGCTCTGGGATACTGGGGTATATGGATCACGACCGGCCTGACCTGGGCAGTGACGGCAATCGTGTGTGTCATGAGGTACCGGGGTGGCAAGTGGAAGTATAAAGCCCTTGAACACTAGTGATTTTGGGAATTTCCTCCCTTATGGTATAATAATAAGACCTTTTGTGCCTTTTCCATGAGTGAAAAGGCATAATCAAAAGGATGGGAGGAAATACTATATGGACATGCAAAAAATTGCTCAATTCTCAGCGGCCCAGCAGGCGGTATGTGTGAAGAACGACACGATCGATGACGCGCTTTTTGAAAAGTACGGCGTTAACCGCGGACTTCGCGATATTAATGGTAAAGGCGTTCTTACGGGACTGACGAGAATATCCAAGATCGTTTCCTTTACGTCCGGACCTGATGGAAAACAGGTACCCTGCCCGGGTGAACTGTGGTATCGCGGATACAACATCAAGACTCTCATTAAAGAACTGGGCGACAATGAATACGGATTCGAAAAGACGGCATATCTTCTGCTTTTCGGTGAGAAGCCGACAGAAAGCCAGCTGATCGAGTTCCAGGATATTCTTGACGAGTGCAGAAGCCTTCCGACGAACTTTACAAGAGACGTCATCATGAAGGCCCCCAGTAAAGACATCATGAACTCTATTACGAGAAGTGTGCTCACGCTTGCTTCTTATGACGAATCATCCACAGATTCCCAGCTGGAGAACAGCATCAAGCAGTGCATCCAGCTGATCGCGCAGTATCCGATGCTCTCGGTTTACAGCTATCATGCGTATAACCACTACGACAATGATGAGAGCATGTATATTCATCGTCCGCGTAAGGGAAGATCCACAGCGGAGAACTTCCTGGCGATGCTCCGCCCGGATCAGAAGTATACGGCGCTTGAAGCCAAGGTGCTTGATGTTGCGCTGATGCTTCATATGGAGCATGGCGGCGGTAACAACTCGACGTTTACAACACGTGTCGTTACCTCTTCAGGATCGGATACTTATTCGGCTATGGCAGCTGCCATGTCATCACTTAAGGGACCGAAGCACGGCGGAGCTAACATCAAGGTCGTTGAGATGATGGAAGACATCAAGGAGAATGTAGCTGACTGGGAAGACCGTGCGGCGATCAAGGATTATCTCATGAAGATCCTCAAGAAGGAAGCTTTTGATAAGAGCGGACTTATCTATGGTATGGGCCATGCGGTATATTCTATGAGTGATCCTCGTGAGGAAGTGCTCAATGACTTCGTGGAAGCCCTGGCCAAAGAGAAGGGGATGGAGAGAGATTATCTCCTTTATAAGAATGTTGAGGAGATTGCTCCGGTTGCCATCGCTGAGACCAGAAAGATCTTTAAGGGTGTCAGCCCGAACGTGGACTTTTACAGCGGTCTTGTGTATAAGATGCTTAATATTCCGCCGGAACTCTATACTCCGTTGTTCGCAACCGCGCGTATCGTCGGCTGGAGTGCTCACCGTATAGAGGAGCTCATCGGAATGAATAAGATCATCCGCCCGGCATACAAGAGCGTCATGAAAGAAATCGAGTAAGTGCTTTTTAAAAAGTAAATGAGATTCGAATAGGACCGCCTGACATTGAAGTCAGGCGGTTTTTCTGCTATTATCAGAATGTGGGAGAAAAAGAAAACGCTTTGCCCAGAGCGTTTTTTTGGAGGTTTAATGGTATGAGAAAGAGTCGTAGGAGTAGCTTGCTGAGCGTGCTGCTTGTTTGCGCTGTTGTTTTAATGGGAAGCTTTCTTCCGTTTGTGGGGAAAGACGTTTCCGCATCTGCCCACGAGTTTTCACAAGGGCTTCGCATGGAGGGAGCATCTGTCAGTATTGAGCAGAATTCTGTTTCCAATGGATCCCTGGTGTTTAAGTTAAAGCTTTCCGGGTGCTCGATTTATAAGAGTGCGACGCTACTGGTTTCCCTGACTGAAGGGAATATTAAGGTCCGTAGTACGGACGATAGCGGTAATCCTGTTTATGAGAGTGCTACCTGCCGTGTTTCGGAAACCGGTGTTTCGGTTACCGGTGCCGGATCTTTGAAAATCAAGACTTCGAACGAAGGCGTTCTTGGGGGAACTCAGGTGTTGACTGTTTCTGTCCCGCTTGAACCGAATACTTCTGCAACGGTATCCGGTGTATCTGTTGCCAGTGTTGAACCGTTTACCGGATCGATCACTGTTGATATTCCCGGTGACGGCGTAAGCAACACGGCAAAGTTCTCGATTACTAACACGAGTGGAAAAGCGGCGGATCTTGAACTGGTCAGTGCGACTGAGGTAAATGGAAAACCTGTCAAAGTATCTGCAGATTGCAGCGGAAATACAGTGTATGTTACGGTTTTCGTAAAAGACTATTCTCCGATCTCTAATCTCAATATTGCTGTAAAAGTGAAGGGTAAGGCTGCTATTCAGCTTTCTCTGGATCGCGCGGGAGTGAGCTTATCTAAGGTAAATAAGCCGACTCCGACTCCGACAGATACGCCAACTCCGACACCGACTCCTATTCCTACGAATACGCCGACTCCGGCACCTTCTCAGAATACTCCGAGCCCGACACCTGTTCCGGGTGCAACTGCTACGAATACGCCGACTCCGAAGCCGACGGCGACGCCTACTCCGGCGGAATCGGAAGAATCCTCGACGGAATCTTCGGAAGAGCGCTCTTCGGAAGAGACTTCGTCGGAGTCCGATGCTCCGATTGTGATCGCTCCGATCACGGATGAGTCATCCTCCGATGAAACGGATCCGCCGGATGGTTCCCCGTCTGATCCTTCAGAGACTGATGCAAAGAAGGATAAGGCAAAGAAGGCTTCCGGAAAGTCTTCCAGTTCCGCGGATTATACATCGTTTATTATTCTCGGAGTGCTGGCACTGCTGGTTGTGCTCGGTTATCTCCGCTACAGTCATCTTGCGAAGAAAGAGATGTCTTTCTCGCAGATCTGTAAGAACTTTATTCCGATCGGCGCGCTTTCGAAAAAGAATAAGAAAGAACGCCAGGATGTCGGTGATACTCCATCGAATCATCAGATGCAGGTCAAGAACGGTTATCTGCAGAAGCCTACGGTAGGTATCGCCGCAGCTCAGGCGTACCGTCCTGTACGCTCCAATGCACCTGCCGCTGCGAATCCGCAGAATCCTCAGGCTGCATCTGCAGCACAGCCGGCACAGGCTGCGATTCCGGTGGCACAGCAGGGAGCGATGCAACCTGTTCAGCAGAACGTTGTGCCTCAGGCAAAGGCGGCTCAGATGCAGGCAGCTCAGGCAGCAGCTGCGCAGAAAGCAGCAAGACAGCAGGCTGTTGCTCCAAAGGATCCTGAACTTCTTGAGATGGAAAGAAGACAGCGTATCATGGAGCAGGAGATGAATCAGCTGTTCGCAAACAAGAATAAACCGTTTGGAGACGATCCGCCGAAGACGTGACCAGAGGGGAAATTAAAATGAGAAAGAGACGATTTAGCAGATTAGTCAGCGTGGTTGTCAATATGACAGTGTGTGTTGCTATGTGCTTTACCGTCTTTTCTTTTGTGCCTGCTCTGTGTAAGACGGTTTCTGCCTCGGCATGCTTTATCAACAGTTGTGGTACCGAAGATGCGGATCACGGGTATATCAATTTTGAGACGAAAGGCTATAACTCGGGAGATTCTCTGATTGTATCTTTTCGCATCTCGAGAGATTTTCTGAATAATGATCAGATCACATGTTCCAAAGGGGCTAAACTGTATAGTTATAACGGCTCGAATATCGTTTCTGTAAAGGTTACGGGAAATAACGGAAATCCTAACGGGAAATTCTCCGTGTACATCGCGGATACCAATATCGGTTATTTTTCTGCAACTTTACAGGAAGTTCGTGAAGTTTATGGAGATAATCCTGTTGCGGCTGTGGATAAGCCCGGTGAAGGTGGTCCCGGTGGCGGTCCTGCTGGTCCGGGAGAAGGTGGCCCGGGCGGAAAAGATGGCCCGGCTGGACCGGGAGGACCTGGAGAAGACGGCCCTGGAAAGCCCGGTGGCAAAGATAAGGATGAGCCCGGGAAGAAAGAAGAACCTGGTAAGAAAGAGGAGCCCGGCAAAAAAGAGGATCCTGCACAGAAGGAGTCTTCTGTAGCTGAGACAACAGCGGCGCCTGAGACTACATCTGTTGAAGAAACCACGACAAAGGCCACGAATGCGCCTGAGACTTCAAATGAGCCGACCGCAGCAACGACATCCAAACCTGCGGAAAGCACGACTGTACCGGAAAATGATCCGCCGGCGGATACGATTCCGGATAACTCGGAAGAGACTACGACAGAAGTCGTCGAGACATCTCCTGCTTCGGATGTGTCTGATGTTGCTGTTCCGGGAGTAGTCGATCCGGATACCGGAAATACGGATCCTTCAGACGGAGGAGTCTCTGAGACGACTGCTGCTTCGGGAACTGTTCCTGCGAAGCCTGCAAAAGCCTCTGCGGATTATTCTTCGTTTATCTGGCTGTTGATTATTGCGCTCCTTCTGCTGATCGTATATCTTCGTTACCGTTATCTGAAGAAGAAGGATATGTCCTTCCCGGAGATCTGCAAGAACTTTATTCCGGTAGGTGCGCTTGTTGCGAAGATCAAGAGCGCAAAGAAGTCCGATGATACAGTGCTTGACGGACCTCAGCCGGAAGTTATGAACGGGTATCTTCAGAAGCCGACAGTCGGTCTTGCGGCGGCACAGGCGATCCGTCCGGTACGCTCGAATGTGAGTGCGCCTGCATCTTCGGCAAAATCACTGTCAAATCGACCGTCCGGTGTGTCTTCTGCGAGAGCGGGAAGTGCGGCGGCAGCTTCAATGACTTCCGCTTCGCGTCCGGCTCAGACTCCGATAAGAAGATCTTCGTTTAAGACGACGGATCCGGAGCTTCTGGCGATGGAGAAGAAGCAGGCGGAACTTGAGAGAAAACTGAAGGAGATTTCTTCTCATAAGGAGAAACTCCCGGGAGAAGACGAAGTCGGCTGAGTGCTTTTTGAGAATAACTAAGATAGAAACAAAAAGAGTTGCCCGAATCGGACAACTCTTTTCTTCGTGGTGACCCCAAGGAGAATCGAACTCCTGATTGAGCCTTGAGAGGGCTCCGTCTTAACCGCTTGACCATGGGGCCAGGTCACCACACACTTTTTGAGTGCATGGAAGATGATACCATAAGATTTTCTGCGGTGCAAGTGCCAATTTCCGAATTGTCAAAAAAGACTTCTTATAGATTATTTGTAATTGTTGTATACTTTATTCCTACAATCGTATATACTGGTAAAAAGAACATATATTCTGATTAGAAAGAAGAGACATCTATGAACGATTATATCCGCATCCGCGGGGCGCGTGAACATAACCTGCAGAATATCAATCTGGATATTCCCAGAGACAAATTTGTTGTAGTTACCGGTCTTTCCGGTTCCGGAAAATCGTCCCTGGCATTTGATACGATCTATGCCGAGGGACAGAGAAGATATGTGGAATCACTGTCATCTTATGCCAGACAGTTCCTGGGACAGCTCGAGAAGCCGGACTTCGACAGTATTGACGGTCTTTCTCCGTCCATTGCGATCGACCAGAAGACCACGAGCCGCAATCCTCGTTCTACGGTAGGTACGGTTACGGAAGTGTATGACTATTTCCGTCTGCTTTATGCACGTATCGGTGTGCCGCACTGCTATAAGTGCGGGAAGGAGATCATGTCCCAGTCGATCGATCAGATCATTGAGCAGCTCATGGCGTACCGTGAGGGTACAAGATTGATCCTTATGGCACCGGTCGTTCGCGGAAGGAAGGGAGAATTCTCCAAGCAGATCGATGAATACAGAAAGAGCGGCTATGCGAGGATCCGTCTGGATGGCAGCATGTATGAACTTGACGGCGATGAGATCAAGGTCGATAAGAATAAGAAACATGACCTCGAGGTCGTGGTGGACCGTCTGGTCGTAAGAGAAGAAGCCAGAACGCGTCTGAACGACTCGTGCGAGACTGCACTGAAACTGGCGGACGGCCTTCTTCTTGTCGAGATCCAGGTTCCGAATACAGGCGAAGACGGGGATCGCACATATGAGACATCAGAAGTGCTTTTCTCGCAGAAACTTTCCTGTCCGGACTGCGGAATCAGCGTGGAAGAGCTTTCTCCGCGTATGTTCTCGTTCAATAACCCGTTTGGTGCCTGCCCGGAGTGCTCCGGTCTGGGATCCCATACGAATGTGGATCCGGATCTGTGCGTGCAGTTCCCGGAAGCTTCCATTAATGAGGGTGCGATCCAGACAGCCGGCTGGAAGTTCGATGATCCGAAGAGCTGGGGACGTGCTTTTATCGAGGCGCTGTCGGCCAGATATGAGTTCTCGCTGGATACTCCGTGGAATAAGCTTCCGAAGAAGGTGCAGGATATCATCCTTTATGGTAACGGCGGAGAGAAGCTGAACATCGATACTTCGAACAGTATTTATCACAGAGACGGTCTTTACATGAACTCGTGGGAGGGTGTTATCCCGAGCGTGGAGAGAAGAAGCCGTGAGGCATCTTCCGAAGAAATCAAGCAGCACTATGAGCAGTATATGACGACCACAGACTGTGACAGCTGCCACGGCGCGAGACTGAAGCCGGCATCGCTGGCGGTTACTGTCGGCGGCAAGAATATCTACGAAGTGACGAGTATGCCGATCCGCAAGTGCATCAAGCACCTGCAGGGACTGACGCTGAAGACCCGCGAGAAGAAGATCGCGGAGCCGATCCTGAAGGAGATCCTTGCAAGACTGGGATTCATGGTCGATGTGGGACTGGATTATCTGACACTTTCCCGTGCGGCAGCGACACTTTCGGGCGGTGAGGCGCAGCGTATCCGTCTGGCGACACAGATCGGATCGAGCCTGACCGGAGTTCTCTATATTCTTGATGAGCCTTCGATCGGACTTCACCAGAGAGATAACAACCGTCTTCTGGCGACACTCGAGAAACTGAAGAGACTTGGCAATACGGTGCTCGTTGTGGAGCATGACGAAGATACCATGCGTGCGGCAGATGTCATCGTAGATATGGGGCCGGGGGCAGGTGAACACGGCGGATTTGTCGTAGGTGTCGGTACGGCGGAAGAGATCATGAAGATCCCGGAGTCGATCACGGGTCAGTATCTCTCCGGACGCAAGTTTATTCCGATCCCGGTACAGAGAAGAAAACCGGACGGCCGGTATCTCTGCATTCACGGGGCAAGAGAGAATAACCTTAAGAAGATCGATGTCAAGATCCCGATTGGGCTTTTTACCTGTGTGACCGGTGTATCCGGTTCCGGTAAGAGTTCTCTGGTCAACGGTATTATCCTGAAGAAGCTGGCCACTGATCTTAACGGTGCGCACAGGGCCAAGGGTCTGTGTGATAAGATCACGGGAATCGGACATCTCGATAAGGTCATCGCGATTGACCAGTCCCCGATCGGAAGATCCCCGAGATCGAACCCGGCTACATATACAGGATGTTTCGACCTGATCCGCGAGCTTTTCGCCAATACACCTGACGCGAAGGCGAGAGGTTATAAGAACGGACGTTTCAGCTTCAACGTCAAGGGCGGCCGCTGTGAGGCCTGTTCCGGTGACGGTGTGAACAGGATCGAGATGCACTTCCTGCCGGATGTGTACGTGAAGTGCGATGTGTGTAAGGGGAAGCGCTATAACCGTGAGACACTGCAGGTGAAGTATAAGGGGAAGAACATCGCGGATGTACTGGCGATGACTGTCGATGAGGCTCTCGAATTCTTCCAGAACGTCCCGCGTATCGCTTCGAAGCTGACTACGCTCTCCGAGGTCGGTCTCGGATATATCCGTCTCGGTCAGCCGGCGACCCAGCTGTCCGGCGGTGAGGCGCAGCGTGTAAAGCTTGCGACGGAACTGTCGAAGAGAAGTACCGGAAGAACGTTCTATATCCTCGATGAGCCTACTACGGGTCTCCACATTGCCGACGTCCATAAGTTGGTTGACATTTTGAGCCGCCTGTCCGAAAATGGTAATACTGTTTTGGTGATCGAGCATAATCTTGACGTGATCAAGACAGCAGACTATATTATTGATCTCGGTCCAGAGGGCGGAGATAAGGGTGGAACGATCGTGGCTACGGGTTCTCCCGAGGAAGTCTGTGAGGTGCCCGGATCGTTTACGGGCCAGTTCCTGAAGCCTGTAATCGATATGACGCTGGCCAGAATGGAGAAGTCCGGACCGGTCGACCAGACAGAACATAAAAGAAAGGTAGAGCAGGAGGCGCTTAAGATCGCCACCGGCCCGAAACCCAGGCGGAAGAGGAAGCCCCTGGAGGAGAAGGAATAGACTAAGGAAATAGAAATGAGTCTTTGTACTATATGTAAGAAAAACGTTGCGGTCGTTTTCACAACGCGTTTTGAGAACAACGAGCGCATTAACGAAGGTCTGTGCATCAAGTGTGCTTATGAGACCGGGATCGGCGGCATTGAGGAGATGTTTTCTGCCGCTGGTATCACGGACAGCAATGTAGATGAGGTCACAGAGCGTCTGAATCAGCTGATGAGCGGTGCCAATACTGCTGACCCGCAGGAACTTTTCAAAATGCTCGTGAATGATGCTTTCCCGGGTGAAGAGATCGCTGATGAAGAGATGGGCGATGAGATGGAAGAGGATGCGGATATCGAGCTTCCGTTCGTAGAGGCGGATCAGGAAGATAAGCCGCGCCGCCGCATGTTTCCGTTTGATATTTTCGGCAAGCAGGGTGAAGACGGGGATGACGAGAGTGAGTCAAACCTCGGTTATCTGCATCTCGGTAAAGATCAGGAGAAGCGCAGAACGGATAAGAAGACCGGGAAAGCCGGAAAGCCGAAGAGAAAGTTCCTCGAACAGTACGGAACGAATCTGACGCAGCTGGCCAAAGAAGGAAAGATCGACCGTCTTGTCGGACGTGAGAAAGAGATCGAGAGGGTCGTTCAGATCCTTAACAGAAGATCGAAGAATAATCCAGCCCTGATCGGTGAGCCGGGTGTCGGTAAGACTGCAGTTGCCGAGGGTCTTGCTGTCAAGATCGCAAACGGCGAAGTCCCGCCGAAGCTTCTGAATATGTCCGTATATCTTCTGGATATGACGGCAATGGTGGCAGGTACTCAGTTCCGCGGTCAGTTTGAGAGCCGCATGAAGAATGTGGTCGATGAGGCCAGAAAAGATCAGGATGTTATCCTGGTCATCGATGAGATGCATAACATCATGGGCGCCGGAGATGCTGAAGGTGCCATGAATGCCGCGAATATCCTTAAGCCGGCACTGGCCAAGGGTGAGATCCGTGTGATCGGTTCGACAACTCTTGATGAGTACAGAAGACACATTGAGAAGGATTCCGCGCTGGAGCGCCGTTTCCAGAAGGTCATCATTGAAGAGCCTTCAATCGAGGACAGTATCGCGATCCTGAAGGGTATTGCCGATTACTATGAGGAGCATCACTTCGTGAAGTATCCGGATGAGGTCATCGAGTACGCGGTGCGCATGTCTTCCCGCTATATCACTGACCGTTTCCTACCGGATAAGGCCATTGATGTTCTCGATGAAGCCGGATCCCGGGCAAACCTTGAAGAAGTGCGCCTTGTAAAGCTTGCGAAGCTGAAGGAAGATTTCGAGGCACTTGATAAAGAGGTTAAAGCCTTAGAGGCCAGGATCGAGATGTCAGCAACGCCGGAAGAGATCGAGAAAGAAAGCCTCTATGAGAAGCAGGCGGAGAAGAAGTCCGAAGCAATGCGCATGGAGAAGCAGATCCAGTCTCTTGAAGACGAGCTGAAGCCGGATATCATCGACTGTGAGGACGTTGCCCGAGTGATCGAGATGTGGACCGGTATTCCGGTACAGAGGATCACTGAGACAGAATCTGAGAGTCTTCTGAAGCTCGAGGATCGTCTGCACCAGCGTGTCGTAGGTCAGGAGAAGGCCGTAAGTGCTCTTGCGCGTGCGATCCGGAGAAACCGCTCAGGATTCGGAAAGAAACATAAACCGTCTTCGTTTATCTTCGTCGGTCCGACCGGTGTCGGTAAGACCGAGCTGGTAAAAGCACTGGCCGAGGCCATGTTTGCGAAGGAAGATGCACTGATCCGTATTGATATGTCTGAGTTTATGGAAGCACATACTGTCAGCAAGCTGATCGGTTCCCCGCCGGGATATGTCGGTTATGATGACGGCGGACAGCTTACTGAGCGTGTCAGAAGAAAACCTTATTCGGTAGTGCTTTTCGATGAGATCGAGAAAGCGCATCAGGATGTATTTAACATGATGCTGCAGATCCTCGATGACGGACGTCTTACGGACAGCCACGGCCGTCTGGTCAACTTCGAGAATACGATCATCATTATGACGTCTAATGCCGGTACTTCTATGAAGGCTAACGGCTTCGGTTTCAATGCGCAGGAGAGGGTCGCTCTCGAGAACCGTGTGAATTCCGCGCTGAAAGAACAGTTCCGTCCGGAATTCCTTAACCGTGTCGATGAGATCGTTATTTTTGATGAACTTTCGAAAGAAGAGATCCGTAAGATCGTCGATCTGATGCTGAAAGAGGTTACTGAGCAGATGAAGGAGAAGGGCCTCGGTCTTTCTGTTTCCGAGGCGGCGAAGGATGAGCTTGCGAAGGAAGGCTATGATCCGAAGTACGGTGCGCGTCCTCTTCGAAAGACGATTCAGAAGCGTCTTGAGGATCCGCTGGCTGACCTGTTCCTTTCCGGAAAGTTCGCAAATGCCGAGAAAGTGTCGATCGGTTACCGTAAGGAGCAGTTTACATTCGACATAAAAGAGAAGAAGGAAGAATAAGACTTCTAAGTATGTAAGTAAAAGTAAAGCCCGAAAGAGTGATCTTTCGGGCTTTTTGCTATGTCTATTAAATTGCCGCCGGATCAGCTTCTGTAGCTGGCGTTGATCTTTACATAGTCATATGTGAAGTCGCATGTCCACATACGGTCATTGTATTCACCATCGTTCAATTCGACACGGATCAGGATATCGTGCTCGGAGAGCTTCTCCTTGGCAACATCCTCGTCAAACGGGAGAGCGACACCCTTCTCGTAGACCGGAAGTCCGCTTAAGATCATGCTGATCTTATCCGGGTCGATATCCGCACCGGAGTAGCCGAGTGCAGTGATGAAACGGCCGCAGTTGGCATCCTGTCCGAAGATCGCTGTCTTACAGAGCGGGGAACGGCAGATTGCAAGGACGCACAGGTAAGCATCTTTAGCGGTCTTGGCACCGACGACTTCAACTTCAACAAGTTTCGAAGCACCTTCGCCGTCAGATGCGATCATCTTGGCGAGATCGAAGCAGAGTGCATGGAAAGCATCCTTAAACGTCTCGTATTCTTCCGAACCCATGGTAATCTCAGGAGTCTCGGATGCACCGTTTGCCATAATGACGACCATGTCGCAGACGGAAGTATCGCCGTCAACGGAGACACGGTTGTATGTATCCTTAACGTTGTCGCTGATCATGGACTGGAGAACATCCTGCTTAATGTTCGCGTCGGTAGTGAAGACGCTGATCATGGTGGCCAGATTCGGGTGAATCATACCGGAACCCTTTGCGATCGCGGCAATGGTGATCTCTTTGCCGAAAATGCTGACGGTGGCAGCAACTTCCTTCGGCTGAGTGTCTGTAGTCATGATAGCGCGCTCTGCGAGGTGTCCGCATTCTTCGGAAGAAGAGGCATTTCCGATCAGGCCCGGCATCGCGGAAGTGATCTTATCGAGCGGAAGACGGGATCCGATAACACCGGTGGATGCGGTCAGGATCTCATCGGCGCTGACACCAAGAAGAGATGCGGCTTTCTCTGCCATGGCGGATGCATCGCTCTCGCCGGCTTCGCCGACACAGGCGTTCGCGTTACCGCTGTTGATGATGATGCCGCGAACTGTCTCTCTACTCTTGATCAGTGAGATCGAACGGGTCAGGGAGTGTCCCTTGACCAGATTGGAAGTATATACGCCGGCAACATTTGCGGGACGGTCAGATCCGATATAAGCCAGATCCGGATTGCCGTTCGGCTTAAGACCCGCATGAACGCCGTTGGCGATAAAGCCCGAAGGTAAAGTAATATATGCGTTTTCGATATCCATGAGAAGTACCTCTCTGTATTTAGTAGGTGCATTATACACCAAGCAAAAGTGCTTTTCTATACAAAGAGGATACAGGGGAGTATATTATCTATATAATGCACAATAAAATAAGTGCTTGACATTTCCAGTCTGAAAACATTATAATTTCGTAGTGCCTTTTGGGAGAATCTTGGTGGGATTAGCTCAGTTGGTTAGAGCGCTTGTTTGTGGCACAAGAGGTCATGGGTTCGACTCCCATATCCCACCCCACCAATATCCCCGGGGGAAATCGATGGGGTATAGCCAAGCGGTAAGGCACGGGACTTTGACTCCCGCATTCGTAGGTCCGAATCCTGCTACCCCAGCCATATGGTTCACTAGCTCAGTAGGTAGAGCACTTGACTTTTAATCAAGGGGTCTGGAGTTCGAGCCTCCAGTGAGCCACCAAGGATCTATGAGGGACTGCCTTCATCAGAAGGCGGTCCTTTTTCTTTGTGAGAAGAAGATCGTTCATTTCTGCACAAGGAAACTGTGATAATACTGTAACTTGTACAAAACAAAGATTTGATACGATAAACTAGATTACATATATATGAGGATAAGGTTAACTTATATGTTACGGAAAATAAGAAACACTTCGAAAAGAGCCATTGCAAGGGCCTTTGCAGCGGCGTTTTCGTGTGTCTTCCTGCTCGGTGGGATCCCGGCTTCGACTTATAAGCGGGCTGCGGATGCGCCGATGGGAACTATTATTGTTGACAGTGCCAATGTCAGAAATAACCCCGGCACGGTCAATACTACAGTCATCGATGTCGTCCGGAACGGAACGCGTGTGACGCTGGGTGATGTGGTCACGATATCAGGAGATCCTTCCGGAAGTAATGTCTGGTGCAAGATCACGTATAAAAGAAGCAGTGACGGCGCTTCAATCACGGGTTATGTTGTCGATTCATTCATATCCAAGGATGCCGATATCAATTCGGATCCGACCTTTGAGACCGAGATCGCCAGCTTCCCCGAAAGCTACAAAACCTATCTGAGAGCCCTTCACAAAGCGCATCCGTCCTGGCATTTCCGCCCGGTGAATGCGCTGAAAGATTTTAATACGACAGTTTCTGTACAGACCAGACTCGGTGTAAGTCTTATCGAGAATTCCGTAAACGATGCCTGGAAGTCCACAGAGCCCGGTGCTTATGACTGGAACACCGGAACGTTTACTCCTTATGACGGACAGAACTGGGTAAATGCTTCTAAGGCTGTCGTCATGTATTATCTCGATCCGAGAAATATGCTGACCGAAGACGGTGTATTCCAGTTCCTCGATCTTTCCTTTGATGCCAAGTATCAGACGATCGACTCCGTAAAAGGTATGCTCAACGGTACATTTATGGGCAATCAGCAGATCACGGACTGGGACGGAAACCAGATCTCCTATGAGCAGGCGTTTATGATCTCGGCAGAGAAGACGGGAGCCAACCCGGTATTCCTGGCGGCAAAAGTTCTGCAGGAAGTTTCTGCGAACGGAAGTAATTCCACCAGCGGAAACTATTATTCTTCTTACTACCACAGACAGTATACAAATCTCTATAACTACTTTAATATCGGTGCATCCTCGGATTCTGATCCTGTGGCAAAAGGACTTGCCTTTGCCCGTGACGGCTATAAGAATGCCGACGGTTCTATCAACGCCGCTAAGAATGAAGAGTACTATCTCCCGTGGTGTACTCCTTACCGTGCGATCCGCGGCGGAAGTAAGTGGGTAGCGAATGCGTATCTCAATATCGGACAGAACTCGATCTATCTGATGAAGTTTAATGTTATTCCGAAGGATTCTTCCCAGTATGGTACACACCAGTATATGACGAATATCAGAGGCGGAGCTTCTGAAGGAAAGAAGATGTATAACGCTTATTCGAAGGCAGGTATCCTGAATACGGAACTGACTTTTGCCATTCCGGTATACTCCGGTCTTCCGGAGCAGGCTTGTCTCCTTCCGAGAGAAAGCGGTAACCCGAACTGCTACCTCAAGGAGCTCTCCATTGACGGATATGTTCTGACTCCTGTATTCGATCCTGCGACAACCGAGTATTCGCTCGTTGTGCCTGCATCCTGCGCGACAGTCCGTGTAAACGCTGTTCCGGCATCGGATAAGGCGAAGGTCTCCGGAGCCGGTGACATCACTCTCGGCAGCGGAGTCAGCACGATCAAGATCAACTGTAAGGCAGAAAACGGATCTTCGAAGGTCTATACACTTGATATCGCGAGAAATACAGATTCGTCTGAGAGTTATTTTACATGCTCGATCGCTGCGGAAGGTAACTTCTTCGGCGGAGTGGAGCCCGGAACAACAGTAGGTGCTGTAAAGACGATGTTTACTCTTGCTGACGGATATACACTGACATACGTTAATATGAACGGTCAGACAAAGGATGATTCTACTGCGGTATGTTCCGGTGACCTTGTAGAGATCATGGACGCAAGCGGTAAGAAAGTTTATATCGGTGCACTCTTTATCCGTGGTGACGCGAACTGCGACGGTAAGATCAGTGCTGCTGATCTGACGCTTATCTGCCGTTATATCCTCGGTGAAAGCAGCCTGAGTGAGGCAGGAAAACATGCCGCAGACGGTAACAAGGACGGTAAGATCAGTGCGGCTGACCTTACAAGGATCTGTAAACATATTCTTCAGGAATCAACAATTGTTCAATAACTGATAAATAACCGAGAAAGGTAGTAGAAAAATGAAAACAGGAATAAGGACATATCTAAGTAAAGGAGTGTCGGTGCTGGCGACAGCAGCACTCGTCCTGGGAATCTTCCAGGCGGGGATCGTTCATGCTGATCCTTCCGCAAGCCTTTCCAAAAGCGGCAGCGCAGAGGTCGGTAAAACGATCAGCGTCAACGTTAAGGTCAGCGGAGACGGTCCTTACGGCGGATATAACGGAAAGCTTTCTTATGATTCTGAATATTTCGAACTGCAGGGAATCAGCTCCGGTAATTACGGCGCGGCGAACTTCAGTTCGAGCGGTTCCAGCTTCCTTGACTATAACTGTAACGTGCCTTCCGGTTCGACAATCGTTGTTGCAAAACTGAAGTGCCTGAAAGAAGGTACCGGCAAGGTATCGGTAAGCATGAACGTATCCAACCTCGATGGTACAGCCGACTATGGCTGCGGAACATCTGCCGAGATCTCGATCTCAGCTCCGGTACAGCTCTCTGGTAATAACTACCTCAGCTCGCTTTCTGTAGCTCCGGGTACACTGAGCCCGTCTTTCTCAAAAGATAAAACCAGTTACCATGTTACCGTTAATGAGACACAGACCTCGATCGCAGTATCTGCTTCCGCTGAACACAGCAAGGCAAAGGTTTCCCTGAATGGTGTACAGAAAGACCTTCAGATGGGTGATAACACGGTAAAAGTTACCGTTACTGCTGAAAACGGTGATAAGCGCACATATAAGATCCTTGTTACCCGCGGCGTTCCGACACCGACACCGGAACCGTATCCAGTCATCGTTACTAACGGCAACAGCTATACGATCCTCGAAAAGGAATCCCTCGAAACCATCCCGAGTGGTTTTGAATGGTCGGAGACCACGTACAACTCGAAAAGAGTTCCCTGTCTTGCCGGACCGGACGGCACACTTCTGATGTGGCTCCTTTCCGATTCCGGTAATGGTCTTTATTTCTACGACCTGAATACCCAGACAGTTGCTCCCTGCAGTGCTTACACGACACCAACAGCTTCGATGCTGATCATCCCGTTCCCGGCGGACTTTGCTGCTCCGGCCGGTTATGAGAAGACGACGATGAACTATAGCGGCAACGAGATCGAAGTCTACATGAATGAAGAGTCTGACAGTTTCCCGCTTCTGATGAACATGCTCGATGCAAACGGAAAATCAAGTATCTACTATTTTGACCGTTCAACAGGAATGATCATGCCGTACAGAGGAGACCTGAATGCCATGATGGCGACTCCTACACCTGTACCGACGGAAACACCGACACCTACGCCGACTCCGACACCTGCACCGACTGATACTCCTGAGCCGACTCCTGTAGAGAAGGAGAATTCCGGAGATGCCTTTAAAGTCGCAACTATCCTTCTCGGTGTTGTCAGTGCCGCACTTCTTGCACTTGTGATCATCCTTTTTGTAATAAGAAAGAGAGATAATGATGATCCGGAAGGACCGGATGAGAATGCCGGCACAGGATCTTCTGCAAGTGAAGAGACCACAGAAAATACGGATCCTTCTGAAAACGAAGGAGACCACTATTATCAGTTCGGTGATGAGGAACCGCAGCCTATGCGTCCGGGTGCCAAGCGCGCCGGAGATGAGACGGTGACTGAACAAGTGGTTAAGGAAGAGCCGCTTCCTGATTTCCCCGAGTTCCCTGAAAAGAAACCGGAACCGATTCTGGAAAAGACAGTAAGTCCTGTTCCAATTCTTAAGGTAGTTGAAACAGAATCCGATACGATGGATTCTGATGATAATCAGAATGATGAAGATCTTCCGGATGAACCCGGATCTGAGGATAAAGACGGCAATGGCAAGATTTGAGATCATAAGTCCGGTTAAGGGATCAGTCCTTTCGTTACAGACGAAAAGGCTGGTCCTTTCCGTTTATAAACCTTCTGCAGACAGGATGGTCACAGACTATCTTGTGCGTAACCGTGCTTTTCATAAGGAATTCACGCAGAGACATCACGACAAATACTTCACAGTAGGAGAACAGAGGCAGTATCTCAAGGAGGACCTGAACCAGTATAACAGGAATACTCAGGTTGCCTTCTGGATCACTCTTCCGGACCGTCCGGACCGGATCATCGGAAGACTTTCATTCTACAGTATTATCGGCGGCGCCATGAATTCCTCTTTTGTCGGCTATCATATCGATGAGGAGTGTCAGGGACAGGGTTATATGACCGAAGCGCTTCTTGCAGGTTGTGATTTCATGTTCCAATATTTCCGCCTTCACAGGATCGAAGCGGATATCCTGCCCACAAATAAGCGCTCCCTGGCCTGTGCGGAACGCTGCGGATTTGAGAAGATGGGCTACAATATCAAGTTTATGGAGATCGACGGGAAGTATCAGGATCATGTCATGATGGTCAAGTTGAACCCCGAGGTCGAAATGTAATGACATTGTAATAATCATTTGCATTTATTCAAAAAGAATGGTGTACTATTAAATTAGGTGAAAAAATGAGCAAGAAGGAGCGTGTCCTATGAAACGATCTTCCATTATTGTAAAAACGCTGGTCCTGACCATGGCATGTTCTATGGTTCTCGGAATAGCCGGATGCGGCAAGAAAAAGAAAGAAGAAGTAGAGACTACGGAATCTACTGAACAGACGACGGAGACGACTCCGATGGTCACAGTTCCTCCGACGACTGAGGAGACGACTCTTAAAGAGTACGGTATGTCGATTGCTCCGAACGATGTAGAAGTAACATGGAAAGAAGAGACGATGGAAGCGAAGGTCATGTATGTTTCCGGCGTCGAGAAATATCTTAAAGTAAGAAAAGGTCCGGGTACGGATGATACTAAGTATCCGGTAGTTTCCAAGCTCCCGAAGGGTACTCAGGTTGTTGTCGTTGCGAAGACCGATAATAACTGGTATAAGCTTGAAGACGGATTCTATGTATCCTGCGATTATATCAAGGATACCAAGCCGTCCTGACGCGTTTTCAACTTCTTTTTGAGTTTCGAAAATTCATTATAGACAATCCGACTTTCGTGTAGTATTATATCAAGGCAAGTTTGATAAAGACTATGCGGAAGCACCGTGCGGGTGTAGTTCAATGGTAGAACTCCAGCCTTCCAAGCTGATCACGTGGGTTCGATTCCCATCACCCGCTCCATGAATGACGATCCATGTGATCGTCATTCTTTCAACGTGGGTCCATAGCTCAGCTGGATAGAGCAACAGCCTTCTAAGCTGTGGGCCGGAGGTTCGAATCCCCCTGGGCTCACCAAGAGCAGAAAGACCGGTTCCGATAAGGAAACCGGTCTTTTTGTTTTTGTAAAAGCACTTTTGCATGTTTTTTCTGTTTTGAAAATGGCAAAAATGCAAAATTTAGTAGTATTTGTCGAATGAAACCACATTATATTGTGGTATAATTTTATGGATTATAAGTAGAGAGGTTATAAATATGCCCAGCAAGTCTTCATATGGTAATGAGACCATCACCGCGTTAAAAGGCGCGGACCGTGTTCGTAAACGCCCGGGTGTCATCTTTGGTTCAGATGGCCTGGAAGGCTGTGAACATTCGTTTTTCGAGATCTTAAGTAACTCGATCGACGAAGCCAGAGAAGGTTATGGTGATAAGATCGAGGTCGTACGCTATAAGGACGGTTCGATCTCGGTAGAGGACTTCGGACGTGGTATCCCGCTGGATTACAATACCAAGGAGCAGCGTTTTAACTGGGAACTGGTCTACTGCGAGCTTTATGCTGGCGGTAAGTACAATAACGATACTGGTGAGAGCTATGAGTTCAGCCTTGGCTTAAATGGTCTCGGTGCCTGCGCGACGCAGTATTCTTCCGAGTACTTTGATGTTACTGTTTTCCGTGACGGATTTAAGTATAGCCTGCACTTCGAAAAGGGCGAGAATATCGGCGGTCTTCTGAAAGAACCTACCCGTTTTAAGAGAACAGGTACGATCCAGAAGTGGAAGCCGGACCGTGAAGTATTTACGGATATCAACATTCCGCTGGATGCATTCCTGCAGATCCTGAAGCGTCAGGCCGTCGTTAACAGCGGTGTAACCTTCCTTCTGAAGGATGAGGAGAGCGGTGAAGAGTTTACTTTCTGCTATCCGTCCGGTATTGAAGGTTATGTTGCCGAGTTCAGCGGTGAGAAGGGTCTTTCCTCTCCGGCATCTTTCGATGGCATGGGAAGAGGTAAGGACAGAGCGGATAAGCCGGAATATAAGGTCAAGTGCCAGGTGGCCTTCTGCTTCAATAACGAAGTCAATGTACTTGAGTACTATCATAACTCGAGCTTCCTGGAGCACGGCGGAGCGCCGGATAAGGCGGTCAGAAGTGCTTTTACCGCAGAGATCGACAGACAGATCCGAGCAAGAGACAAGTACAAGGCGAATGAGAGCAAGATCGTCTTCCAGGATATCGCGGACAGCCTGATCCTCGTCACGAGTTCTTTCTCCACACAGACGAGCTATGAGAACCAGACGAAGAAGGCGATCACAAATAAGTTCATCCAGGATTTCATGGCTGACCTTATCCGTCAGAAACTGGAAGTATGGTTTATCGAGAATAAGCCCGAGGGCGACCGTGTCGTCGAGCAGATCCTGATCAATAAGAGATCCCGTGAGAATGCCGAGAAGACTCGTCTGAACGTCAAGAAGAAGCTCATGGGAAGCATCGATATCAATAACCGCGTTAAGAAGTTCGTGGATTGCCGCACGAAGGATGTTGAGCAGAGAGAACTCTACATCGTAGAGGGTGACTCCGCTCTCGGTTCCTGTAAGATGGGCCGTGATGCCGAGTTCCAGGCGATCATGCCGGTAAGAGGTAAAATCCTGAACTGCTTAAAGGCCGATTATCCGACGATCTTCAAGAGTGAGATCATTACGGATCTCGTTAAGGTCCTCGGCTGCGGCGTAGAGATCCAGACCAAGCATAACAAGGATCTTTCGTCCTTTGACCTGTCGCTCCTTCGCTGGAACAAAGTCATCATCTGTACCGATGCCGACGTCGACGGATTCCATATCCGTACCTTGATCCTGGCGATGATCTTCCGCCTGATGCCTACACTGATCAAAGAAGGAAAAGTCTTTATCGCTGAATCTCCGCTCTTTGAGATCACTTACAGGAACAAGGGCGAAGAGAAGACTATGTTTGCCTATAACGAGAAGGAGAAGGCGGAGATCCTCCAGAAGTATCCTGCCGAGAAGTGCACACTTCAGCGCTCCAAAGGTCTCGGTGAGAACGAACCGGAGATGATGTGGGAGACGACCATGAATCCGGTTACCCGCCGTCTGATCAAGGTGGTTCCGGGTGATGAGCAGGCTACGATGGATACGTTTGAACTTCTGCTCGGCGATAACCTTGCCGGAAGAAAAGAACATATCGAGCGCGACGGTCATCTGTACCTGGAGATGCTGGACGTCGACTGATAGCATAAGCAAGTAGTGAATAGAAGAACATTGATTGAAGGATAGTAAGAATGGCTAGAAAGAGTAAGAAAGAGAATAGCGAGATGCCGGAGAAGGTCTCTCTGAAAGACCAGTCCCAGGGACTTCCGCCGTCACCGCCGACACTTCAGGATATTAACGATACACTCGAGACGAACTTCATGCCGTACGCGATGAGTATCATCGTATCGCGTGCGATCCCGGAGATCGACGGTTTCAAGCCCTCGCACAGAAAACTTCTTTACACGATGTATAAGATGGGTCTTCTGAAGGGTAACCGCACCAAGTCCAGTAACGTTGTCGGTCAGACCATGAAGCTGAATCCGCACGGTGATATGGCGATCTACGAGACGATGGTCCGTCTTGCCAGAGGTAATGGCGCACTGCTGCATCCGTATGTTGACTCGAAGGGTAACTTCGGTAAGCAGTATTCGCGCGATATGCAGTACGCTGCACCGAGATATACAGAAGTACGTCTTGAAAAACTCTGCGAGGAGCTTTTCAAGGGCCTCGACAAGAACGCTGTCGATTTTGTAGATAACTACGATGGCACGATGAAAGAACCGGTGCTTTTACCGGCGACATATCCGTCTATTCTTGTTAACAGCAATCAGGGTATCGCAGCCGGTATGGCTTCGAATATCTGTTCTTTCAATATCCGTGAGGTTTGTGAGGCGACGATCGCCTACATGAAGGATCCGACCGCGGATATCCTCGAGGTCATGCCCGCACCGGATTTCCCGGGCGGAGGTATTATCCTCTACGATGAATCCGCGATGCGCACGATTTATGAGTCGGGAAAAGGACCGGTACGCATCCGTTCGAAGTATTTTGCCGATAAGAAGAATAACCTCATCGAGGTGACAGAGATCCCATATACGACGACGGCAGAAGCGGTCATCGACGAGATCACAGAGCTGGTTAAGTCCGGTAAGGTTAAGGAGATCAATGATGTCCGTGATGAGACGGACCTCGATGGTTTGAAGATCTGTATCGAGTGCAAGCGCGGCACGGATCTGGATGCCCTGATGACGAAACTCTTCCGCTTTACAAAGCTTGAAGACGTATTCTCCTGTAACTTCAATGTGCTTATCAACGGTTATCCGAGAGTTATGGGCGTGACACAGCTCCTCGCCGAGTGGATCGTATGGAGACGTTCCTGCCAGAAGAGGGAAGTCGTATATGAGATGGATAAGAAGAAGGATAAGCTCCATCTTCTCGATGGTCTTGCCAAGATCCTTCTGGATATCGATAAAGCCATTGCTATCATCCGTAATACCGAACTCGAGGCGGATGTAGTTCCGAACCTCATGAAGGGCTTTGATATCGATAGTCTGCAGGCCGAGTATGTTGCGGAGATCAAACTCCGGAATATTAACCGCCAGTACATCCTGAACCGCACGGCGGACCGTGAGAATCTGGAAAAAGAGATCAAGGATCTTGAGGATATCCTCAAGAAGCCGGAGCGTCTTGATGCACTGATCATCAAGGCCCTGGAAAACGTAGCGAAGACATACGGACAGGAGAGAAGATCCGAGCTTCTCCGCGCGGAGGAAGCGGCTACATTCAGTGACTCGAATATGATCGAGGACTATCGTCTGAAACTTTTCCTTTCCGATCACGGTTATATCAAGAAGATCGCGCTTACATCTCTCCGTAATGCCGGTGATCTGAAGATCAAGGAAGACGATACCATCGTTATGGAGCTTGAAGGCACGAACAAGTCGGAGATCCTGTTCTTCTCGGATAAGTGCAATTGCTATAAGGTGAAGGCCTATGAGCTTCCGGATACCAAGCCGAGTGAATATGGCGGATATCTTCCGAACCTGCTCTCTATGGAAGACGGGGAGAAGATCCTCTTTATGCATGTCACTGACGACTATAAGGGCAATCTGCTCTTTGCATTTGAGAATGGTAAGATCAGCAAGATCCCGATGTCCGCTTATGAGACGAAGCAGAACAGAAAGAAGCTGATCCATGCCTGCAGCGATCTGTCTCCGCTCGTCAGCATCCATTACATTACTGAAGATGTGACAATGGCTGCATTCTCGAATCTGAGAAAAGCCATCGTATTTGATACATCGCTGATCCCGCTGAAGACGACCCGTTCGTCGCAGGGCGTACAGGTCCTGACCAGTAAGCGCGGCTCGATCATGAATGATGTCAAGCGCCTGGAGGACACAGGATTCACTGATCCTGAGTATTACCGTGTCAGAAGACTCCCGGCCATCGGTTACTATCTCAAGGAGGATACGATCGAGGACAGACAGTTGACACTTGGGGATCTATGATTCAAGATAAGTGCAGCGCAGGAAGAGGAGATAGCTGACACATGATGGAATTCGGCGGACACTCGGTTTCATACGAGAAACCCCGTTCAATGGGAATGTGGATTATGATCGGACTGGGGATTGCCAGTCTTGTGGCCATGTTTTCTATTATGGTGTTCGTAACCAAGGATTCCCAAAGACTTGCCGGTATCATGCCCGGCTTCAATGAAGCCCTGGATAAGCATGATTATTCAAAAGCACTCTCGATGTACCGTGATCTGAATGATACGATCATTAACCGTGATCCGGACGATGACCGTGACCTGTCGGAAGAATATGAGATTCTGACACAGATGGAAGCCGTTGTAAATGAGCGTGTTTCCACGATCGAGAACAGGATCAGGAATGAACGTTACAAGCCGACGCAGGATGATATTTCCTTCCTTGAGGGATTAAGTGAGCTGACCGGAGCCAGGATGACGAACTGGCTGACGGGCCTTTGCGAAGAATTCCTTCTGGGTACGATCGAGAAACCGACTCTCATGTTCATCTTCGATAACCTGGAGTCATTAAGTAATATCTCTGCGGCTGCGCGTCCGCTGCGTGCCGAGATCGACCAGATCGAGCTTTCCAGAGGTGATATTCAGAGCGCGGAAAGCCTTTTTGCTTCGGCGGATTATATCGAAGCCGTTAAGTGCTACGAGAACGTAATCTCCATGTCAGAAGGCTTCGTAAATGAATTTGCGAAGAAGCGCCTGGAAGACTGTAAGAAGGATATGTATCAGCCGATGATGAAGATCGCGGATAACATGCTGGCGAATCTTCAGTATTATTCTGCTGAGGAACTGCTTTCGGCTCTTGCCAGGATATTCCCGGATGATCAGGTCATTCAGTCGAATCTCTTTATGGCGACATCCAATACATCTCCGGTTTCTCCTTATACGGGTTCCGTCGAGGTCATCTGCGTCAAGCCGCTGATTGCCGATACGAATGTCGCTTTTGAGATGAACTATGTTTCTTCCACGGATTCGTATTACATCACGACATCTGAATTCCGTGCTGTTCTCGAGAGTCTTTATGCGAAGGGATACTGCCTTGTTGATCCGACGAATATGGCCGATCTTTCGAATCCGACCTTCGTAACCACATTTGATATCGTTGTTCCGGAAGGGAAAAAGCCGCTGGTCATTATCCTCGAGGATTTCAGCTATACTGCCTCCAGAGAGAAAATCGGCATGTGCAGAAGACTTGTTCTGAATGATATGGGACAGGTCTGCGGCGAGTATGTCAGCGCTTCCGGACAGACAGTAGTCAGCCGGAACAGTGAGGCGATCGGTATTCTGGATGCTTTTGTCGAGGAACATCCTGATTTTTCCTATAACGGAGTGAAGGGAATCATTTCTCTTACCGGATATCAGTCCATCTTCGGTTATGTCACAGATCAGGACCAGGTGGATGACAGAAACAACGGCCTTGAGGCTGCAGGGCTTCCCACGATCTCGCCGACGGACGGTGAGATCGAGGCCAACCGTACGACAGTCCAGAGTATCGTCGATAAACTCAAGGATTCCGGATGGGTTATGGCATCCTCCACCTACGGCTTCATCAATGCCAATCATTGTGAGATGGATACGATTCAGAATGATACGGAAAAATGGCTTACGCAGGTAGGGGAGATCACCGGTCCGGTTTCTATCCTGGTATATCCGAACGGAGACTTTATACGTGGTTCCGATCCCCGATGCGTCTATCTGAAAGACCACGGTTTCCGACTTTTCTTTGGCGCAGGTCCGTCTCCGTATTATACTTATGGAGATAACTATCTTTATTTCGACAGGTGTATGCTGACCGGTGATACGTTGCGGAATGTAGATTATTCGAGACTTTTCAACAAGGAGGAAGTATATGATTCCAGCCGGAAAAAGAGCGCATAAAGCATTCTTCCTGCTTCTTTCCTTAGTGCTTGTATTGAGTATTTTTCTGTCGGGCTGTTCGTTTTTCGAGGGCAAGTGGGGAGAAAAGCAAGATTATAAAGTCGTCACCAGTTCCCGGGAATTGTTTGACGAGCTTTATGATGCGCTCTATCGTTTTGAAGAGAATGTTTATGTGCAGACAGGCTCTGAGGAAGAGTTCGATACGTACTGGAATGACCTGGTCAGACAGTCGGCGATCCACTATGCTTTCCGTGAAAAGAATATCAAGATGTCCATTCTTGAAAGAAACGGTTCTTACCGTGTAAAGATGCAGATGCAGCTGAATGCATGCGGTCAGGCGATGCAGTATCTTTATGCCAAGAAAGTCAGCGACTATCCGTCTGATGCGGCGAGGAAAGTCGGTGAGAAGCTGCTTTCTATCAAGAACTCGATCATTAAAGGGGATATGACCGACCTTGAGAAGGTCAAGGCGATCCATGATTACCTTGTATGTAACTGCGCGTATGCTCTTGACCGCGATGTCAGCCTGTATTCAACCGCGGATGTGCTTCTTGATGAAGGACTTGCACAGTGTCAGGGTTATTCCGAGACTTTTACTGCACTTTGTCTCCTGTGCGGAATTGAGAGCCGTGTGATCTGCGGAACATCCACGTTCGGATTCGGTGATGGCGGACATGCCTGGAATCAGGTTTTTGTTGATGCTTTCTGGTATCATGTCGATGTGACATGGGATGATCCGATCCCGGACCAGCCCGGGCTTATCAGCTACGATTACTATCTCAAGAGCGATGCGATGATGAAGACGACTCACCAGTGGTGCCCGTATTTCGAAGAGTGTTACCTGGATCATGTCTAGAGAACTTTAAATATTGTATTACGAAACTGTGATATTTATTTTTTTTGCTAGACGAAAAAAAACTATAACACTATAATATCATTAGGTCATTATGGAGGTATCTGAGATGGCGAAAATAGATAAGTTAAACGATTTTATCGTAGAAGAACAGATCATCTGGCAGGATAAGAAGAGATTCCTCGGAATGCCGATCTCTTTTACTAAGTACTCTTTCAGTGAGAACCGTTTGTTTATCCAGAGAGGTTTTTTCCGTGTAGTTAAAGATGAGCTCCTGATGTACCGTATTCTGGACGTACGTCTTAAGAAATCATTTGGACAGAGACTCTTTAAGGTCGGAACGATCGAGCTTTCTACAGCTGATAAGACGACTCCGATCGTTCTTCTTCAGAATATTAAGAATCCTGACCGTACACGTGATGCTCTTAGTGCGATTGCAGAGAAAGAGCGCGATGAGAAGCGTGTCCTCGGTAAGGAAATGTTTGGTGCGGCCAATGACGGCGCGATCGCGCATGACATTTACATCGATTAATGGGGATTCTTTAATACTTAGAACATAAACAACATCGGTATACGCCGATGTTGCTTGTTAAGGGGATAGAAAGTGGAAACCAGACTCGACAGATACGAAGGAGCACGAGAGAAAAAACTCGAACAGTTAAAGCAGCTGATCAAGGAATCGAATTATATCGTATTCCTTGGTGGTGCGGGCGTGTCTACAGAAAGCGGTATTCCCGATTTCCGCTCTGGTGAAGGTATCTTTAATCAGGAGAGCGGTCTTTCCTATCGCCCTGTAGATATTATCAGCCATTCATTTTTTGAGGAACATCCGGAAGAGTTTTTCGATTTTTACAGAAGAAAACTCCTTTATCCGAAGGCCCGCCCGAATAAGGCGCATCGTGCCCTGGTCCGTCTTGAGAAGCAGGGGAAGCTGAAGGCGACGATCACACAGAATATCGATAATCTTCACCAGATGGCCGGAAGTACGACAACGATCGAGCTTCACGGTTCCGTATTCAGAAATTATTGTGTTGACTGCGGTGAGAGATATGACCTCAATTATGTCTTGAAAACAAAAGGAATCCCGCGCTGTGAGAAGTGCGGAGGTATTGTCCGTCCGGACATGATCCTTTATGAGGAGCATCTTGAGCATCAGAATGTCGATAATGCGGTAAAAGCAATTAAGAAGGCGGATCTTCTTATTATCGGCGGAACGTCCCTGACGGTTTATCCTGCCGCGACTTTTGCTCAGTTCCTCAAGAGTGACCGAGTGGTCATTATCAACAAGAGCTCCACGTATCTCGATCTTCAGGCGATGCTGACGATCCATGACAGCATCGGAACGGTCCTTGATACGGTTATCTCGAAGTATATTCCGAAGAAGAAGCCGGAGACCAGGAAGTCTTCT
>JAILHZ010000049.1 GCA_024695545.1 Clostridiales bacterium | reverse complement strand
TATTTATAGCATGAAGTCCGCCCGCCTTTATGTCAAGTATCCCCCCTTCCCCGCCCCTGCCCGCGAAAAGCAACCCATACCGTAAGTAGAAAAGAAAATCTCCCAATAGTATTGTAAGTAGGTTCCAATGCGAGTGCTTTTCCAGTATCATAAGGACAGAAAGCAACGAAAGGGGCCGAACGGACATGAAACTCAAGCTCGCGGAAAACATTAAAAGAATGCGTAAAGATAAGGGTCTGACGCAGGAGGCTCTCGCTGATGCACTCGGCGTAACGGTCGGCGCAGTCTATAAGTGGGAAGCGGATCTGTCGAACCCGGAACTCGCGATGCTCGTTAAGCTGGCGGAACTCTTCGATACTTCCGTAGACACACTGCTCGGATATGAAGTGACTGATAACCGCCGGCAGGTGATCATCGACCGCATCTACGACTACTCGGCCAGGAAAGATAAGCAGGCGATCGAGGAAGCGGAGATGGCGCTGGCGAAATACCCGAACGATTACTGGGTGATCTTCGCAGCCGCGAACATCTACTCGAATTTCGGTCTGGAAGAAAAGGACCGGGACAAGTTCATGATCAGAAAAGCGATCACTCTATATGAGAAAGCCTCCCGCATCGTCCCGCCTGATACGGATCCGAAATACGGCAAGCTGATGCTTCTCGGAAACATTGCGACTCTCTACTACTTCCTCGGCGAGAAAGACAAGGCCCTCGACATGCTGAAGGAACATAACGAAGCAGGTGTTTTTGATCCCGCGATCGTGTGCATAATGTCGATGAACGGGGATACGAGCGAAGACTGCCGGCAGTGGATCGTCAACAGTTTCTGGAACTCGACTTCCAATATGATCAACACGACATACGCACTTCTCCTGTTCTATAGGAACCGCGGAGACCTGACCCGCTTAAAGACCCTTGCACGCTGGGGCATCGACTATCTGAGCAGCTTACGCAAGACCGATGATCCCTGTTTTCTCGATAAACAAATCGCGGCATTTACCATGACGGAAAGCTATGCTTACTTAAAGAGCGGAGATCCCGACAAAGCCATGGATCTTCTGAAAGAAGCCAAAGAAGTATCCGAACGGTACGATCAAACGCCCAACTACAGTGTCGACATCATCAAACTCTTCGATAACGATCACGGAAGCCTGGTCGATATCCTCGGCAAAACGGCCGAAGAAGCCATGGAGAAAATGATCAGTATCATCGGCGATAAGAAGTTTACTTCCATGTGGAGAAGTCTCAACAAATAAGGAGAACGGAAAATGAAAACGAAAAACTTGTATGTGGAACTGAAAAATCAGTTCCATAAGGATAACTATGTCTTTTTTGCACTCGCAGTAGCAGGATCTTTCCTCTCGGCACTGTTCAGTATGGCGATCTCCTGGCTCATCAGGGAACTCATCAACACTTCCTCCGGCGCCGGCTCCAGAAGCCTTCGCGAACTTGCGCTCATCACGGTCATCATGGCAGTATTTTTCTTCCTGACCTCATTTCTTACTTATGTCTCGCAGCCGAGATATATCATGAAAGCGATCCGCAACTATAAGGAAGCGCTTTTCCGGAAACTGACGGAAAAGAACATCACGTCCTTCCGCTCCGAAAGCACTTCCACTTATCTTTCGGCGCTGACGAACGACAGTGTCGCCATCGAGACCAACTACCTGGAAAAAGAATTCAGGTTCCTCTATCTCATCACCTCGTTTTTCGGATCTCTCGGCCTGATGCTCTTCTACTCCCCGCTTCTGACACTGGTCGCCGTTGGTGTGACGATCCTTCCTCTTATCGTATCGCTTCTTACCGGCAAAAAGCTTGCCGCCGAAGAGGTAACGGTTTCTGAGGGAAACAAGAACTTCACCGCCACGATCGGTGACTGCCTGAACGGTTTCTCCGTCGTGAAAAGCTTCCGTGCGGAAAAAGAGATCACCCGTCTCTTTTCAGAAGAAAACGGAAAACTGGAAAAGTCGAAGTTCATCCGCAGAAAACTGCAGATACTGGTCAGCACACTGGGCCAGTTATCCGGTATGATCGCACAGATCGGCGTCTTCTTCGCAGGTGCCTTTCTCGCCGTCTCCGGCAAGGGCATGACCGCAGGTACCGTCATCATGTTTGTTAACCTCATGAACTTCGTCATCCAGCCGGTCGCCGAGCTCCCCGGACTTCTCGCAGCACGCCGTGCCTCAAGATCTCTCATCAGAAAGATCTCCGAATCGCTCGAGAAGAGTGCTTTTGCCGGCGGATCCGAAGAACTCGGAACACTGGATCAGGGCATCTCCATGAAGAATATCTCCTTCTCCTATGAAGAAGGAAAAGAAGTACTCCACGATGTATCTGTCGACTTTGAAGCAGGAAAATCCTACGCGATCGTCGGCGGATCCGGAAGCGGAAAGTCCACACTCCTCAACCTCCTTCTGTCGGGCACCGGCGGCGCGGAGTACAGCGGCTCGATCCTCTGGGATAACAAGGATCTGAAGAATGTTTCTTCGGACTCTCTCTTCGATCAGGTATCCTCCATCGATCAGAACGTCTTCGTATTTAATTCTTCGATCAGAGACAACATAACGATGTTCCGTGACTTCCCGAAAGCAGAGGTCGAAAACGCGATCTCCCGCGCAAACCTCGGGGAACTCATCAGCGAGCGCGGCACCGACTATCTGTGCGGGGAGAACGGCGGAGGCCTGTCCGGCGGCGAGAAGCAGAGGATCTCCATCGCAAGAAGCCTCCTGAAGAAATCCTCCGTCCTGCTGGCAGATGAGATTACGGCAGCACTCGATGCACAGACCTCCCATCGGGTAACTTCCGACATTCTCGATCTTACCGGGATCACAAGGATCGTCGTTACACACGACCTCGAGGAGAGCCTTCTGAAAAGATACGACCGCATCCTGGTCATGAAAGACGGCAGACTTCAGGAACAGGGAACGTTCGACGAACTGATGGAAAAGCAGGGTTACTTCCACGCATTATTCACGATTGCCGACTAAACGGAAAAGGACGGAAAAAGCAAATTGATATAAGAACGTGATTTCACATCGGGCCAGTGTATTTGATACGCTATTTTTTGAGCCACTTCCTTATCTGATCGCGCCCTCAATAAAGCGGTCGAACATCTCACTTAAGTGATCGACTTTTGAATCAACATCTTCTTCCATGTCATCCCAGATATACTCGAGGAAGAACCCGATAAATGCATAGGTGTAGAATCTCGCGATCTCGCGGATCTTCTTCTCCGATACATTCTTTCCTTCCGCTTTTTTTCTTACATAACTGATGAATACTTTGTCCGTGATCTCGAAGATATAATGCTCGAGCTGTTCACGTGAAAGTGAGTCAAAGATGTGATGGATCAATCTGGGATTGTCGTGGCACATGCGGAAGAAGGTCTTGATCCTCTTCTGCCATCCGGCATACTCATCTTCATCCTTGCGGATGACGCGCAGCTTCATGCCGAACCACTCATTAAGAAGTGCATATTTGTCGCAGTAGTGATAGTAGAACGTGTTGGGACTGATCCCGGATCTTTTGACAAGTGCAGATACTGTGATCTTATCGAAAGCCATCTCTTCGAGCATCTCTTCAAAAGCGCTCATGATCGCTCCCTTGGTAAGTAGTGCCATCTGTTCTTCCTCCGTTCTTTTCCCTATGAAGAATGATACCACATTTTTCGCCATAAACCGCCTGTTTTTCAGGATTTGCACAATTTAGCCGATTTGTACTATTTTTCACAGTTTCAGAGAAATCCTCAAAATCGAATACTTCTTGAAACTTGCCCGTTCCTGTTTGCTTTTGATTTGATTACACTTTTACTCGAAATCGAAGTTAAAGGATGTAACTATGGAAACAAGAAGAGTCGTGATTACAGGTCTGGGAGCAGTCACTCCGCTGGGCAATAATGTATCCTCATTCTGGAATGGTCTGAAAGAGGGCAGAAACGGAATTGCACCGATCACGAAGGTAGATGTTTCCGAGTCTCCCATCAAGCTCGCCGGCGAAGTCAAGGACTTCGATCCGAGAGATTTTATGGATTTTAAATCCGCCAAAAGAATGGAGCTTTTCTCGCAGTATGCAGTTGCTGCGACAAGAGAAGCGCTTCAGGATTCCGGTCTGGATCTCACACGTGAAGACCCCTTCCGCCTGGGCGTTATCGTCGGCTGCGGTATCGGCGCCATGCAGAAGCATGAGCTCGAGATCCCGAAGTTCCTGAGCGGCGCGAAAACTGACCCGCTTTATATCCCGCTCGTCATCACGAACATGGCCTCCGCGAACATCGCGATCCAGTTCGGCCTGAAGGGCAAGAATATGGACATCTCTACTGCCTGCGCGACAGGCAGTCACTGCATTGGCGAAGCATATAACTCGATCCGTCTCGGTGAAGCCGACGTGATCGTTGCCGGCGGAACCGAAGCTGCAATTACAAGCTCGGCCATCCGTGGTTTTTCCGCGCTAAAAGCACTCTCCACCTGTTCCGATCCGGAAACTGCCTGCCGTCCTTTCGACAAGGAGCGCGACGGTTTTGTTCTGGGTGAAGGAGCCGGAATCTTAATACTTGAAGAATATGCGCATGCTGTAAAAAGGAATGCGAATATCCTAGCCGAGGTCGTGGGCTATGGTGTGACCAACGATGCTTATCACATAACTTCCCCAACCCCCGATGGCAGCGGAGCCGGAATGGCGATGAAAATCGCCATGAGGCAGGCGGGACTCCTCCCTGCCGACATTGATTACATCAACGCCCACGGTACCTCGACACATCTGAATGACCTTTATGAGACCCGCGCAATCAAGTACGCGATGGGAGAAGATGCAGGAAAGATCTCCATCAACTCCACGAAGTCCATGACCGGTCATCTCCTCGGAGGCGCCGGCGCGATCGAAGCGATCGTCTGCATCCGCGCAATCAGCGAAAACTTCATCCACCTGACAAGAAACTCCCATGCCGGCGAGGAAGAACTGGATCTGGATTATACATTCGGAAAAGGAAAGAACCGTCAGATACAGTATGCGATGAGCAACTCGCTCGGATTCGGCGGACACAACGCTGCCCTTCTTTTCAAGAAAGCCATGTAATCTCTTTCTTTATTCGATGCTCTTCAGGGATTCGGTCATATCGATCCTTCTGATCTTGCCGCGCATCATGAGGTCGACGGCAAACGAGAACAGAATGACCAGAAGAAGCGAGAACACGTAGCTCTTCGGAAGGATCAGGATCTTATATGCCACGATATCCATCTTGATCTGCGAGATGACAAAGCGGTGCAGATAGATACCCATCGGAATGCCGAATACGAAGCCGAACAGACAGAGGATGAAGTTCTCACGGAACACATAACTTCCCGTCTCGGATCTCTTGAATCCGAGTACCTTCAGCGTCGCGATCTCGCGTGTTCTCTCAGAGATATTGATGTTGTTCAGATTAAAGAGCACGATGAACGCAAGAAGCGCGGCACAGATGATCACCAGGATCACGATATAGTCCATCTTCTCCATCGTTTCCGAGAAGCTCTTTCTTCCCTCGTCCATAATCGTCCACGCCTGGATATTCTCCGCGGAACCGAGCACAGAACCATACTCATATGACTTTCCGTCCGGTACACGGACGAGCGCGCCGTTCGGTTGATATTCTTCGCCAAAAGCACTTGTATATGTGGCCTTATCCATGATGACGTAGTGGTAGGTGTAGTTATCGAAGATGTATCCGATCGGACAGGTGACGGTCCTTCCCTCTTCTCCATAGTCGAGTGTGATCGTATCTCCAACGGAAAGAGAATTACTCTCGGCAAGCTTCAGGCTGACTCCGACCTCACCGGTCTTCGGAAGTGAATACTCCGTCTTTCCCTTATGCGGGTTCACAAACTTCGTGAAAGAAGGATCATCGAACACAAAGAGTTCAACATCTCTGATCGCACTCTTACTCGAGTGCTTTAAGCGCTCGGTGCGGATCAGGATCTTCTCGGACTCAAGCTGTGCTTTCTGATCAGCCTGGCTGAGGATCTCTTCCATCTTCTGAGATGTCGTTCCGGGATCGAAGTTCACCGCGACATCGTACGTCATGATCTCATCGAACTGGAAGTTGATGAGATTGTTGATCGAGTCCTTCAGGCCGAAACCGGTGATCAGGAGCGCAGTGCATCCTGCGATGCCGATGATCATCATCCACATTCTTTTCTTGAAGCGGAAGATATTTCTCGCGGACACCTTATGCAGGAACGAAAGACGCTTCCAGAGAGGAGTGATGTACTCGAGGAAAATGCGCTTACCGGACAGCGGAGCCTTCGGCCGGACAAGCTCTGCCGGCGTCTCGGTGAACTCCTTAAAGCACGTTGCGATCGTGACTCCGACGGAGCACAGGATCGACACGAAAAGCGATATCAAAAGAAGCGGGATCTCTGTCGTAAAGGTGATCGGCGCAAAGCCGTACATCACATCATAGACCTTCCAGATAATAAACGGGAACACTTTCGTCCCGGCCGCAAATCCTCCGACCGCACCGATCACGGAAGCAGATCCCGCGTACACGACATATTTCAAAATGATCGAGAACTTCGTATATCCCAGCGCACGCATCGTGCCGATCTCGGACCGCTCATCAGATACCATTCGCTGCATCGTTGTCGAGCAGACAAGGGCAGCCAGCGCGAAGAAAAAGATTGGAAAAACAGTCGCAATACCATCAACGATCTTCGCATCGTTTTCAAAGCTGACATAGCCGACATTCGTGTCACGCTGAAGGATAAAAAACTCAGGAGAGGAAGGAAGTCCGAGGGTGGCCGGATCCACGGAAGCAAAACCACTTCGGAATGATGCCGCCGCCTTCATGAGGTCATAACGGTCATTCACGATCTTCTCGACACGGGGACGGAGAGTCTTCAGAAACTCAGATGTGAGCTCATCGTATTCATCCGAATAAGTTTCCCTGTCTTCACTGAGTTTTACGAAGATCTCGGAGTACGCATCAAACTCCAGCGCCTCCCTCTTTGTAAATGCGAAAAAGTCGACCGCACCATCACCGATCTCGGTCGTTCCTTTCTGGAAATTCATGTAGTACGGAGAACGCACGCGTCCGACGACCTCATACTCCGAAAAGCTGAATCCGTCACCCTCCGAGAGGATCAGCGTGTCGCCGATATAATCGGATTTACATGCATACGCATCCACCACGATCTCTTTTGCTTTTTCGGGAAGTCTTCCCTCGATCAGATCGAGCGTATTCACCTTCTCGGTCATCGTGTGAAAACGCACGACCGATACCAGTTCTTTTTCATCTGCTTGTGCGGACTTTCTGGAAACGATTCCGTCTTTAAAAACTGCGCCTTCGGAAGCACGCACGCCGGAGAGCTCTCCTATCTTAGAAGCATCTTCATCATCAAAACCGATCGTCGAAAGGATACGGTAATCAAAGAGCGCCTGCTTCTGCACATACTTGTCCCCGGTCGCAAGAAACGCGGGCATAGTGCTTTTCAATCCGGCAAAAAAACCGACGCCCAGCGCGATGATCGCGAGGATCGCCAGATATCTCATCAGGCTGCCTTTAATACATCGGAAAACGACCTTCCAGTAACTGCGCTTCATGGTCACCACTCAATATCTTCAATGGACTTCGGATCCGTATTGACTTCGTTTCTTACGATCCGCCCGTTCTTGATGCGGATGACGCGGTTGGCCATCGCCGCCAGTGTGGAGTTGTGGGTAATAATGACCACCGTCATATGCTTCTCGGTGGACATCTGCGCGAGAAGGCGGAGGATCGATTTACCGGTCTGGTAATCGAGAGCACCGGTCGGCTCATCACAGAGGAGGAGCTTCGGGTTCTTCGCCACCGCACGCGCGATCGCGACACGCTGCTGTTCACCGCCCGAGAGCTGCGCGGGGAAATTCTTCTTTCTGTCTGCCAGTCCAACATCTTCCAGGATCGTATCCGGATCCATCGGTTCAGCTACCAGCTGCGATGCCATCTCGACATTCTCGATCGCGGTCAGGTTCGGGATCAGGTTATAAAACTGGAACACGAATCCGACATCGGACCGTCTGTAGTTCGCCAGTTCCTTTTCGCGGAACGAAGAGATCTCCTGTCCGTCGAGAAGCACGGTGCCGCTCGTCAGCGTATCCATGCCGCCCAGGATATTCAGGAGCGTGGTCTTGCCCGCGCCGGACTGGCCCAGTATCACGCAGAGCTCCCCCTTCTCGATGGAGAAGTCCGCACCATCCAGCGCGTGGACTTCCACGTCGCCGGTCTTATAGATCTTTTTAACGTCTTGAAACTCAATATATGCCATGGTAATTCCTGTCTTTCTATATGAGAAGTATACCCTGTAAAGCAGGCAGATTCAATCGAACAGTGCTTTTCGGGCGGAAGGAGAAAACAAAATTGCAGAAGATCTGTTGACAAGTTCAGACTATCGGAGTAGTATGGACTACAAGAATAGTCTGGAGGTCAATCTATGAAGGAGAAACTATTTGACAGCGAAGCCAAAGTCATGGAGATCATTTGGGAGAAGGGCCCTCTCTCTGCCAAGGAGATCAGCCTGATCGCCGCGGACTCCATCGGCTGGAACAAGAACACGACCTACACGGTCATCAAGAAACTGGAAGCAAAAGGCTTCATCCGCAGAGACGAACCCGGGTTCATCTGCACGGCCTTAGTTTCACAGGAAGAAGTGCAGAAGACCGAAGCGAAGTCACTTCTCGACAAGGTTTTCGGCGGCTCGCGCCGGGCACTTTTCTCCGCGCTTCTTGAGGACGAGAAGCTCTCTGACAAAGAGATCGAAGAACTGCGTGACCTGATCGAGAAAAGGTGATTTTCCATGCTGGGAAGAATATGCTACTGGATCTTTAATATGAGCATCATCGCCACATTCATGGGGCTTCTGGTGCTGCTCATAAGACGGTTCAAGGGTATCCCCCGAAGACTCATGGTCTTCCTCTGGGCGGTCCCCTTCATACGCATGTGCATTCCCTTAGGGATCAACAGCAGGTACAGCCTGCTGACCCTGATCTCGAAGTTCACCACCAGAACCGTTACCGTATCCCAGCCTTCTGAAATGCTCGAATTATCCTTCACGAACACTATCATGCAGGCTGACAGCTATTCTCCCTTCACCTTCAAAGATAACCTCGTAAGTAACATCTTTGCGGTCGCGGGACTGATCTGGGTCATTGGCGCAGTTTCGATCATCATCGCACTGACTATTCTATATGTGGGTACCAAGCGTGAGATCAAGGACGCTACCCGCATAAGCAAAAATGTTTATTTTTCCGCGAAAGTGGATAGCCCCGCGGTTTACGGGATCATCCGGCCGAAGATCATCATTCCGGAGTCCTATTCCGAACGCGACCTGGCGTACATCCTTCAGCACGAAAGGACGCATATCCGAAGGGGCGACAACCTGTGGAGGCTCCTCGGGTTTATGGCGGCCGCCATCCACTGGTTCAATCCGTTTTCCTGGATATTTCTGAAATCTTTTCTTACCGACATCGAGCTTGCCTGCGACGAATCAGCTGTCGCCGCATACAGCACGGAAGAAAGGAAAGCCTATGCCACCGCGCTTCTCGACTGCACGCAGAGCAAGAGCCTCTTCGTGTCCGCTTTCGGCGGAGCCAAAGTCCGGATGCGTATCGAAAACGTACTGTCGTACAAGAAGATGACCGTGGTCTCCGCTTGCGGATTCACGATCCTCATTCTGGCGATCATGTACACCCTGCTTACTAACGCAGGTTAAAGAAAGGA
>JAILHZ010000168.1 GCA_024695545.1 Clostridiales bacterium | reverse complement strand
GGAGACAACATCTGCAACCGTTACGAAGGAATGGGACGATGACAATAACCGTGACGGTATCCGTCCGGCAAGTGTCACTGTTCAGCTGAATCGCAACGGCGAGGCCTTCGGTGACCCGGTAGTTCTGAATGCCGGTAACAGTTGGACATATACTGCAGAGAACCTTGCGAAGTATGACGCAGCCGATGCACCGTATATCTACACATGGACAGAGACCACGGTGGATGGATATACTGCTTCGTATGAAACAGAAGGCGCAGTTACGACGATCAAGAACACGCATGAGATCGAAAAGACATCTCTGTCTGTTGAGAAGATCTGGAACCACAAGATGAATCCGGCCGCGAACCAGCCGACATCCGTCACTGTAAAGCTGATGGTAGATGGTGTTGCAGGAAAGAATGTAGTTCTGGATGCAAGCAACGACTGGAAGGCAACCGAGGAGAATCTTCCGGTATATAAGGAAGGATCGAAGATCGAGTATGAGTGGGAAGAGGTTGTTCCGGAAAACTATAAGGAATCTTACACGGTTGAAGCCGGCAAGACCACGATCACGAATACCTACGACACGACTTCCGAGAAAGTGTCTGCGACAGTCAAGAAGGCATGGGACGATGACAATAACCGTGACGGTATCCGTCCGGTAAGTGTCACTGTTCAGCTGATGCGTAACGGCGAGCCCTGCGGCGATCCGGTAATTCTGGATGCTTCCAACAACTGGACATATGAGGTGGAGGATCTTGCGAAGTACGATGCAGCCGATGCACTCTATACCTACACATGGGAAGAGTCTGCGGTATCCGGCTACGATACGGCGTATGAAACATCTGACACTGTAACTACGATTACCAATACACACACTACTGCTACTACATCCCTCTCTGTTGAGAAGGTATGGAACCACAAGACCAATGCAGCAGATAAATATCCGACTTCTGTTGAGGTAACACTGTACGCAGGAGATGCTGTCGTTACTACGAAGACCCTGAGTGCAGATAACCAGTGGAAAGAAACTGTAACGGATCTCCCGGTCAAGGAGGACGGAGCAGATATCGAGTACAGATGGGAAGAAACTGTTGTTCCGGAGAACTATACTCCTGCATACACGGTAGCTGACGGTAAGACAACGATCACGAATACCTATGACTCCTCTGTAGATACAACCTCTGCAACAGTCAAGAAGGTATGGGAAGACAACAATAACCAGGATGGAATCCGTCCTGCAAGTGTCACGGTTCAGCTGAAGCGCAACGGCGAGGCCTTCGGTGATGCGCAGACTCTGAGCGCATCGAACAACTGGACTTGTACTGTGACAGGTCTTCAGAAGTATGACAGCAGTGATAATGAGTATGCCTACACATGGGAAGAGACTGCGGTATCCGGTTACGAAGCAACGTATGATACCAACGGAAATGTAACTACGGTTACAAATACTCATGAGACTGCGACCACATCTCTCTCTGTTGAGAAGGTATGGAACCACAAGACGAATGCTTCAGTACCGGCATCTGTTGAGGTAAAACTGTATGCAGATGGCGAGACTGTTGCTACGAAGATCCTGAGTGCCGATAATCAGTGGAAGGCAACGGAAACTGATCTTCCGGTAAACAAAAACGGCGTTGCGATCGAGTATGAGTGGAAAGAAACAGCTGTTGACAACTATACTGCAGAATATGCAGTAAGCGGCACAGCAACTACGATCACAAATACTTACGACATGACTGTTGAGAAAGTCTCTGCGGCCGTTGAGAAGGACTGGGTTGATGACAATGACCGTGACGGTATCCGTCCGACAAGTGTCACCGTTCAGCTCAAACGTAACGGCGAAGCCTGCGGTGATCCGGTAGTCCTGAACGCCGGCAACGGATGGACTTATACAGAAGAGAATCTTCAGAAGTATGACAGCAGTGACAATGAATACACCTACACCTGGGAAGAGACCGCTGTAGATGGATATACTGCTTCGTATGCTAAAGCAGGCGATGTTACAACGATCACGAATACTCACGAGATCGCAAAGACATCTGTGTCTGTTGAGAAGATCTGGAACCACAAGATGAATCCGGCCGCAAACCAGCCGACATCCGTCACTGTAAAGCTGATGGTAGATGGTGTTGCAGGAAAGAACGTAGTTCTGAATGCGGAAAACGACTGGAAGGCAACCGAATCTGATCTTCCGGTTTATAAGAACAAAAAGAAGATCGAGTATAAGTGGGAAGAAGTAGTACCTGCAAACTATACGGCTTCGTATACCACAAATGAAGGTACAACTACGATCACGAATACTTATGACACATCTTCGGATACAACCTCCGCGACAGTTAAGAAGGCATGGTCTGACGACAATAACCGTGATGGTATCCGTCCGGCAAGTGTCACTGTTCAGCTGATGCGTAATAGCGAGAAGTGCGGCGATGCAGTTGTTCTGAACGCAGCTAACAACTGGACATATACAGCAGATAATCTTGAAAAGTACGATGCAACCGATGCACTCTATTCCTATACTTGGGAAGAGACTGCAGTGAGCGGATATACCGCATCGTATGCTACCGAAGGAGATGTAACTACAGTTACGAATACTCACGATGTAGCCAAGACATCTCTGTCTGTAGAGAAGGCATGGAACCACAAGACCAATGCTAATCCGCCGGAATCGGTTGAGGTAAAACTGTATGCAGGTGCTAATGTAGTTGCTACAAAGATCCTAAATGCGGCTAACGGTTGGAAAGAAACTGTATCGGATCTCCCGGTCAAGGAAGGCGGAGCAGATATCGAGTACAGATGGGAAGAAACCGTACCGGCAAACTATACTGCAGCTTACTCGGTAAACGGCGCGACAACAACGATCACGAATACTTATGATACGTCCGCGGATACAACTTCCGTGACGGTCAAGAAGGTCTGGTCCGATGACAGTAACCGTGACGGTATCCGTCCGGCAAGTGTCACAGTACAGCTGAAGCGCAACGGTGAGAACTGCGGCGAGGCGAAGACCCTGAGTGCATCGATTAACTGGACGATCACTGAGACAGGCCTTCAGAAGTATGACAGCAGTGACAATGAGTACACCTACACATGGGTTGAGACCGATGTGACCGGTTACACTGCTTCGTACAAAACAGAAGGTGCAGTCACAACGATTACAAATACACATGAAATCGCAAAGACGTCTCTGTCTGTTGAGAAGGTATGGAATCACAAGACCAATGCAAATCTGCCGGCGTCGGTAGAGGTGAAACTGTATGCAGGAAATAATGTAGTTGCTACAAAGACCCTGAGCGCGGCAAACCAGTGGAAAGAAACCGTAACTGATCTTCCGGTCAAGGATGGCGGAGCGGATATCGAGTACAGATGGGAAGAGACCGTACCTGCAAACTATGCAGCTGAATATGCAGTAAACGGCACGACGACCACGATCACGAACACATTCAACACGGCTTCGGAGACAGTATCTGCAACCGTCAAGAAGGTATGGTCCGATGACAATAACCGTGACGGAATCCGTCCGGCGAATGTCAAGGTTCAGCTGAAACAGAACGGCGAGAACTACGGCGAAGTGATGACCCTGAGTGATGCAAACGAATGGTCGCTCACATTAACGGATCTTCCGAAGTATGACAGCAGTGATAATGCGTATACCTACACCTGGGAAGAGACTGCGGTGGATGGATATACCACAGCGTATGCTGCTTCCGGAACAGTAACTACCATTACGAATACTCATGCTCCGGATATGACTTCTGCGACTGTGAAGAAGGTCTGGGATGATGACAACAACCGTGATGGTATCCGTCCGGCGGAACTGAAAGTGAAGCTTCTGAGAAACGGTGAGGAGTACTCCGAAGTTACTCTGAACGAGGCCAACAACTGGTCTGCTACAATAGAGAATCTTCCGGTAAAGACAAATACCGTGGAGAATACTTACACATGGTCGGAGACTCTGCCGGATAACTATACACTTTCGGATACGTCCAAGAACGGTACGATCACCACGCTGACAAACACACATGTTACAGAGAAAACATCTGCAACAGTGAAGAAGGTCTGGGATGATCAGTCCGTAGGAACACATCCGACCAGCCTGACGGTCAAACTGAGCAACGGTCAGACCGTAGTCCTGGATGAAGAGAATGGCTGGACAAAGACCATCAGCGATCTTCCGAAGTATGAAAACGGTTCGGAGATCACATACTCCTGGACGGAAGTGGATGCGCCGGATGATTATACGATGACAGGTTCTGATATCAGCGGTACGGTCACTACGATCACGAATACTTATAATCTGGGTGCGGCGAAGACATCGGCCACGATCCAGAAGGTATGGGATGACAGTGATAATGCAGCCGGTAAGAGACCTGCAACCCTGACATTCGACCTGTATCAGGATGGTACGAAGATCGACACAGTAACGCTGAATGAGGGCAACGGCTGGACGTCGACGGTAAACAACCTTGAAATGTATAAGGATTCGGGCGAAGAGCACGTCTATACATGGACAGAAGGAAGCATGCCGGACGGTTACGCACAGAGCGGCGAGTCGGTAAACGGTACGACCACGACGGTCACGAATACGTATACGGCACCTGTTCAGGTCAAGGGTAATCTGAGAGTCTATAAGGTTCTCGGTTCCGATGCTCCGGCAGATGCACTTGTTAAGATCTACAAGTTCAAGGTAACTGGTACGAAGGGTTACGAAAAGACATTCGAGATCCAGGGTGCCGGATACTACGATCTGACAGATCTCGAACTGGATACGTACACCATTACCGAGGATGAGGCTGAAGCGGAGATCGACGGATATACGCTGAGTGTTTCGAATAACGGCATAAGTGTTGAGCTCACGGATGATACTCTGAAGGAAGAGTCGATCACGAACAACTACTCGAAGAAGACAGAACCGACTGAGTCTTCTACCGAACCGACAGAATCCTCCTCGACTCCGACAGGAACCAAGCCTTCCGGTACGGACGATACACAGCCTACGGATTCTACCGCTCCGAGTGAGGATGGCACAGGAAGACCGACCGATGGTAGCCCGACTCCGACTCCGGATAAGGAAATCGAGAGCGTAACGATCGACGATCAGCCGGTATCTCCGGATGACTACAAGAAGAAGCCGGATGGCACGGTCGAGTTCACTCCGGAAACGATCGAAGGTCTGACACTGGGCGTTCACCGCGCGGTAATCAGATACAAAGACGGTACGAAGGTTACGATCGAGTTCGAAGTTATCTCTTCTGCAAGAGGCAAGAAGATCGTCAAGACCGGTGATGTGGCCGGCCACTCGATGATCCCGGTAGCAACTGTCTTCCTTGCAGCTTCTGCGGCAGTGGTTCTGGTGATCTTAAGAAAGCGTAAGAACGAGCGTTACTCTGAGTAAGATCTACACCCGGAAAACCAAAAGGTGAAAAGAAGGACTGTCTCAGCAATGGGACAGTCCTTTTCTATGCGTCAAAACTGAAAATCAGGGACAGTGCTTTTGCAGAGGAATAAATGCTCAGCGGTAGAGACGGTTACGCTTGTACTGGATCACTTCGCGCTTGAAGTCTTCTTCAAAAGTCCGGCGGGCCTGAAGTGTCCACCAGTCATGAGAGAGACGGTCGAGTTCGTCCGTGCGGGCAAAGACGGGGTTCTTTCCGTGGTGGAATGCATCCGACGCTCTGGAGAGGATCGGAAGCTCCGACTTTTCGCGCATGCTTTTAAGAACTGATCTTCCTTGCTCGGAGAATCCGAGAAGGCGGAGATACTGAGGCTGATCCAGACGGGCAAGATCCTCTTCTTTCTGACCGACAGAAAGAGATGACAGAGCGCGGAGGATCCTCGTGTATGAAAAGCACTTTGTCGATGCGGCTTCGCGGAATGTCCCGGATAGCTGTTTAGTAGAATCGTAATGAAGAGTCCGCACGCAGGTCTTAAGATGTCCCGCAAGCTGTGCGCCCATGTGAGCGGTGCGGGCCAGATCGTCGACGGATGTTGAGCGGAGGAGGGGAAGAGCAAACGAGATCAGTTCCTGTTCCCCCATAGGGATCGTGTTGCCGTTCCAAAGATGCAGCATCTCGGCAAGCATCGGAGATGGAATATACGGAAGAAGTCCGCCGAGAGAGCGGATGAAATCGCCCTTGGAAGAATGGGAATAATTCTCAAGGATCGTCTTTCTGAGTGCGGTTGCGCTCGGGAAAGCACCCTCTTTCAGTGTCTCTTCGTGGTAAGAATCCTCGCGGACGATAAGATGCGGAACAATGGGTGAACCGCTTCTGTCCAGTTCGCGGAGATAGGAGATCGCAAGAATGTTATTCGGCTCCCGAAGGATCTTCGGTAAATCAGAAGAGATCGCAGAAGCTCCGTCCGAAGAAGCGGCAAGAGCAGCCTCGGCAGCGGCCTGCCAGGAAGCCGCATAGGAGAGACCGTCCTTCTGGCACTGATCGATTTTTTCTGAAAAAGCGGGATCTGACTCAAAGTCGGTCTTTGCAATAAAAGAAAGGTCGGAAAGAGAATCGTGTTCTGCACCGAAGAAAAGATCGGTCACGGCGCCGGATGCGCTCAGGGAACGGATGGCGCCAAGTGCGAAACGGTCGGCGGAACCTGTGGCAAAAGTGAACGGAAGCTCAAAGACGACATCCACGCCGCTCGAAAGAAGGGCGCATGTCCGGGATGTCCGGTCAACGAGGGCCGGAATGCCACGCTGGACAAATTCGCCGCTCATGATTACCACGATGGGCGTATTCTCCCCGAGCTCCTCGCGGACCTTGGAGATCAGGCGGAGATGTCCCTGGTGAAAAGGATTATATTCGGCTACGATTCCTGCAACGCGCATAGTCTTCCGTATTTCTCTTTCAGTTTCGTCATATTTCTTCTGATACTGTTCAGAAATGATACAATAACTATAGCCTATTTAGTGCTTTTCGAAAAGGAGCAGATCGACCATGCCGTCAATGACCTCGGTGAAATATACCAACAAAAAAGTGAAGAAGATCCTGCTGATCTGTGTGATCGTGGCAGCAGCCCTGGCACTGATCGGAACGGGGATCTATCTTGTGATCCGTAATGGTATCTTCTATAAAAAGACGGACACAGCGGGGAATTCTTACTCCATGTCGGCTGAGATGAAACAGGTAATGACGGGAAGCGATATTCATAAAGGATATATGTTTTCACGGACGACGAAGCTTCTTTCGGAGGACAGAAGTACGGACCCGTGGGTACTGTCCTGGTACATGATCCCGGGAACAACAAGGTCTGTGCCGGCGATGGAATCTGCGTATGTAGATACATTTGACCAGGTGCTCCTCCTAGAATCGTATATTGAAGAAGGAAAGCGATCGAAGGCGGAATCCCTGATCAAGGCGATCGACAGTTCGCTGACGGACGGAAGCGGATATCTTCTTTCTTATAAAAAAGCGGATGACCTGATCACTTCGAACCGCACGAAGGAAGAGAAAAACGATATTCTTGAGGACCAGTCCTACCTTCTTCTTTCAGATCCGCCGGTCTCCATGAAAGCAACTTCAAGATATCTTCGCGCGATGCTGGATTTCTACGATAAGTGGGGCAGCAGCAAGACGCTTGAGAAGATCGAAAAACTCGCGGATCTGGTATTCGGAGAAGGTGCCGGAAGATCTTACCGAGCTGCCGACCGCGCGGCGAAACCGACGCCGGTCCCCGTGACGGAAAAATCACTGGTCACGCCGGTTCCGGAGGATGAGAAAAAGGACGGGGAAGAAGAGGGCGCAGTTCTGGTCGGAATGGAAGGTGTCGAGCTGTCTGCCATGGATCTTGATGCCATGCGCCGGGCAGCAGTGCTTTTCCCGAAGTATAAAGAAAAATACGAATCTGTCGTGAAGATCGTGAAAGACGGAAAAATCGGGGAGAAACTTCCGCTTTATGCCTGGATGTGTTCCGATGACGGTGTGTACACGTACTATACGGGTAGTTCCGGAAACGTGGAACTTCTGCCGTCCCTTTATGTGATGGTGTATCTGGCGGAGACCGGAAATCTTGATGCTGAAGGCTATGCGTGGGTTTCCGAGCAGATCTATAACACGGGTTATCTTTATACATCCTACAACATGATGTCCGGGGAAGCGTCTTCGGCTGAAGAGGCGATGGAGGCTTATCCGCTGGTGATGTATCTGGCGGTGATCAAGGGTGACGGCAACCTGTTTTCGCTTGCCTACCAGGCTATGATGAGACACTACGCGACGCTCTCCACGAGCCCGGCGCTTTATACATTCTACCGTGATGTTGAGGATTCGAGAGTGGCGGTATTTGCCAGAGAGAATCTTCTTATGGAACTGATACTGAAGTAGGTGAGAATATGTCATTTATTCTGTTGCTGGCATTTCTGTTCTTCGTGGGAAGCCTGACGGGCTGGGGGCTTGAGCTTCTGTACCGTCGGTTTGTCTCGCAGAAAAAATGGATGAACCCCGGATTTCTTTCGGGCCCGTATCTTCCGATCTACGGATTCGGTCTGGTACTTCTTTATCTGATCGCATCCACAGAGCCGTATATCGACTTTGATCATCCGATCCTCGAGAAACTGGTGCTTTTCGGTCTGATGATGCTCGGCATGACGGTCGTGGAGTACATCGCCGGTATCTTCTGCCTTAAGTACTTCAAACTCCGTCTGTGGGACTATACCGACCGGTGGGGAAATATCCAGGGCGTCATCTGCCCTCTGTATTCTTTTCTGTGGTCGGTGCTCGGCGCGATCTACTATTTCCTTATCCACCCGCACATCCTGAGGTCGCTTGAGTGGCTGTCGAGAAATCTTGCGTTCTCGTTCTTCATCGGATTCTTCTACGGAGTGTTCCTGATGGACCTTTTCCACAGTACGAAGGTCGTGCTCGCGATCAAGAAGTTTGCATCGCAGCAACAGCTCGTTCTCCATTACGAGGAGATCAAGGAGCGTATCGGCCAGTATAAGGAGAGCCGCCTGATCAAGGCCGGATTTATCTTCCGTATGTGGATGGACAATCCGTTCAACCGCTTCCTCAAGGAAACCTATGAGACGACAAAGGGCCGTATCACCGACATTACAGACGGTATCCGCGAGAGTCTTCAGATGTCTGATCCGAACGGAAAAGCACCTTCTGACGATAAAACGGAGGAGCCTGATGTCAGAAAACGTTAAAAACTATCAAAATAGTAGGTTTTAACAATTTCTTTTCCGAAACCCTGTGCTTATAATCGTTTCAAACACAAGGAAAAAGAGGAAACGGAAAATGGAAAACAGAAACACAGCTAAAGAAAAAGCACGGAAAGTAGCGCTGGCAGGTGTCTTTGCCGCGCTGGTCTTCGTGGCCACGGAACTCCACGTGCCGACTGCTCTCGGATATATTCACTTAGGCGATGGTGTGATCCTTTACGCGGGATACGCAATCGGACCGGCGGCATTTCTGGCGGCCGGTATCGGATCGGCACTGGCGGATCTGATCGCAGGTTACGCGGTCTATATCGCGCCGACATTCATCATTAAAGGACTGATGGGAGCTCTTACCGGATGGGTGCTCCACAAGCATAAAGGGATCGTCAGCCGGATCGTGTCATTTGTCGCGGCAGAACTGATCATGCTCGCGGGTTATTTCCTTTTCGAGTGCTTCATGTACGGGATCTCCGCGGCCAAGGGCGCAATCCTGATGAATCTGATCCAGGCCGGCGGCGGTATCGTTATCGGATTCCTGCTGACTTCTGCGCACGCTGTGGCAGCGAACGGAAAATCGAAAGAACAGGCTTCGAATTGACAGTTTTTGCAGTTTCATTTACGCTTTTATTTGGGGAGGGGAAATCCAAATCAAGAAGGGTGGAACCTAGTTATGAGTAGAGTGAAAAAAGTGTTGGCAAGTGCGTTGGTCGTGTTCCTGATTGCAACGATAGTTGCACCGGCAGCAGTATCAGCGAAACCGAATGGTCAATGTTCGGGATGTAAGCAGGGCATCATGAAGCTCGCGTACACGTTACCGTTGGGTGAGATGATGAACTATGTCGAGGTAAAGTACGAAGAGGTGAGAATCCCGCCATATAAACCTTATTGGGCTTGGGTCAGGTACGAGTACCACTATAACTTAGCAGTGTACCGTTGCAACCACTGCGGTGCCGAGGAAAACGGCAAAGTGAAGGTCGTCCATTCGAAAAGAATTTTGTAATGATAACACGAAAAATGATGTGTGATCCGATTAAAAAAGCCCGTCGCAAGACGGGCTTTTTTGAATGGCAAACAGACCAAACTGCAAAGTGCTTCCCAACTGTCCTAGTATTGGGACAGTGGATAGAGTATAATGACACTCTAAAGATTTTGAAAGCCCTTTTCGCATAGGAGAAGGGTCGGGAGGCACGGATGGATGATCTGCTGGAAAAGCTGAATAACGAACAAAGGGAGGCCGTTCTTCACGATGAAGGACCGCTTCTTATCCTTGCGGGGGCAGGTTCGGGAAAGACGCGGGTGATCACCTATCGTATCGCGTACCTGATCCGGGTCAGAGGCGTCTATCCGTCCAGTATCCTGGCAATTACATTTACCAATAAGGCTGCGACGGAGATGCGTGAGCGTATCAATGCTCTGATCGGAGATACGTCCCGGAATATGTGGGTGGGTACATTCCACTCCATGTTCGCGAGAATCCTGCGCCGTCATGCAGAGCTTCTGGATTACACACCCACTTATTCGATCCTTGATACCGATGACCAGCTGAAGGTCCTTAAAGAGGTCATCAAGGAGATGGAACTTAACGATAAGCTTTTTGCGCCGCGTCTTGTGCAGAGCATCATCTCTAAGGCGAAGAACGACATGCAGTCTCCGGAGGAGTTTGCGGCGCTCTCACACGGGGATATGCGCATGTCGACGATCGCGCGGATCTATACCCGTTATAATGACAGGCTTCTTGCGAATAATGCCATGGACTTTGATGATATTCTGTTCAATACCGTGCGTCTTTTCAAGGAGCACCCGGATGTCCTGACGATCTATCAGGATAAGTTCAGATATATCCTCGTCGACGAGTATCAGGATACGAACCACTGCCAGTATCTCTTGATCCAGCTTCTGGCGAAGCGCTACAGGAATCTCTGCGTCGTCGGCGATGATGACCAGTCGATCTATTCCTTCCGTGGCGCGGATCTTCGGAATATCCTTGATTTTGAGAAGGATTTTAAGGATGCGAAGGTCATCAAACTCGAGGAGAATTACCGGTCCACGGCAACGATCCTGAATGCGGCTAATGGCGTGATCGCGCATAACAAGAAGAGGAAGATGAAGGCACTCCGCACTTCGGGTGAGCAGGGAGATCCGATCACCTTTCTTCTTGCGGACCATCACGGCATCGAGGCGTACTACTGTGCCGAGAGTATCAAGAGAGATGCCGAGAGCGGTGCTTTTCCATATAACGACGTCGCGATACTCTACCGTATGAACGCGCTGTCCCGTACGATCGAGTCGGCGCTCCGTGAGAAGGGCATCCCGTACCGTGTATACGGCGGCATGCGGTTCTATGACCGAAAAGAGATCAAGGATGTTCTGGCGTACCTGCGCCTGATCTATTCCGATGCGGACAACTATGCGTGGGAGCGCATCATCAATGTTCCGAAGCGCGGCATCGGCGATACGACGGTTGCGAAGATCCTTGCGATCTCCGAACGGGAGAATATTCCGGCGCTGACTGTATGTGAAAGAAGTTCGATCTATCCGGAACTCGGACGCTCGGTGGAGAAACTGTTTGACTTCTACCTGCTGATCGAGAATCTGCGGAAGGTCATGTCCGAGAATGAGGCTTCATTCTCTGAATTCATCGAATATGTGCAGGATAAGACGGGGCTGGTCAGCGAGATCGTGGAGCAGCGTGAGAAGAAGGAAGAGATGGTCGACCGAGTCGAGAACCTCAAGGAACTTCTCTCTGAAGCCGTAGAATTTGAAGCGCGCAGAAGAAAAGAAGTGGAGCTGGCGCTTGCGCAGAATACCGATGCGGAGCGGGAGAACGATCCGTTCATGGAGAATGAACCTGACTTCGGGCTGGATCTTACGGGGATCCTGGGTGCATATCTTCAGAATGCCGCGCTCTATTCCGAGGGTGATAACGCGGATGACAGCGAGGACTTCGTGCGCCTGATGTCGATCCACAGCGCGAAGGGTCTGGAATTCGGCGCGGTCTATGTGGTCGGTGTGGATGAGACGATCTTCCCGAGCGCAAGATCGGTCAATGACGGAGATGTCGAGGAAGAGAGGCGCCTGATGTATGTTGCGCTGACCCGCGCGAAGAGAAAACTGACCGTGATCTCGGCAAGAAGCCGTATGCTCTTCGGACAGACGCAGAATCTTTCTCCGTCGAGATTTGTTAAGGAGATCCCGCCGCAGTATATGCGAGCGATTGCCAATAAGAGAAAAGAACAGCCGAAGGAAGCGGCCAATCCGAGGTTCGGAAGAGAAGTCGATAAACCTGAAGCTCCGAAATATGTTCCTTCGTACAAGGCGGTCAAGCCAGCAGCTGCTCCGAGTTCGGACTTTACAGCTGATACGATCGGTAAGGGAATGAGGGTGCTGCATCCGAGATTCGGCGAGGGTATCGTCGTGTCCTGTGAGAAAGTCGCAGGAGATGCGCTGGTCTGTGTGGATTTTGACGGTATGAGAAAGAATATGCTTCTCAATAAGTCAGGCCTAAGGAAGTGTTGAGATCTGTGACGCAAGTGACAGAGAACGGCTGCGGAAAAATGTTATACTAGACAGGTAAGGAGGAAGATCTTATGGATAATCAGGAACAATCTCTGTTTGACCAGTTTCCGGACGAATTTTCCCGTGTAGTGGAACAGAAGATCGGGATCAACAACCCGCGTGATAGAAAACTTCTGACGATCCTTCGTGATGAACGAGAGAAGAATCTGTCCCCCTACGCATTCCGTACGAAAGACAGCCGCGGCAGACGTTTCGAGGAGGAGCCGTGTCTGGTAAGATCTCCTTTCGAGAGAGATACAGGCCGTATCATCTACTGTCAGGCATTCAGAAGACTCCGCCACAAGACGCAGGTCTTCTTTAACGCGAAGAACGATCACATCTGTTCCCGACTGGAGCACGTGATCTACGTCAAATACATCGCGACCACGATTGCACGCGCTCTGAATCTGAATCTCGACCTGGTCGAGGCGATCGCACTCGGTCACGACCTCGGTCATGCTCCCTTCGGACATACCGGTGAGAGGATGCTCGAGAGTTGTGCACAGAAGTACGATCCGGATATCATCTTCCGCCACGAGTACCAGAGCCTGCGTGTCGTCGATCTTCTGGAGCGCCGTGCCAACGGTCATCCCGGAGGACTGAATCTGGCTTTTGAGGTAAGAGACGGTATTGTTTCCCACTGCGGAGAGACCTACAGCGAGTATTTTCTTTCACCTTTCAGGGAAAAGCCGTCGGAACTCCTGAACGATCCGAGTCAGGCACTTCATTCGTTCCCTGCGACACTGGAAGGATGTGTGGTGCGAATCTCCGATAAGATCGCCTATATCGGACGTGACATCGAGGATGCCTGTGAAGCGGGTATCATGGAGTTCGAGGATATTCCTTCCGCGATCCAGTCGCAGCTGGGCACGAATAACTCGCAGATCATTAACACGCTGGTCAGTGATCTGATCCATAACAGTCTCGACAAGGATGAGATCCGTCTGTCGGATGAAGCCGGTCAGGCGATGAAAGAACTTCTGGAAGAAAACGTGGCGCGTATCTACCGCTCGGAGAAGATCCGCCGCTATGAGAACTCGGTCAAGAATTCGCTGGAAGGACTTTTCGAGGCTCTGATGGGTGCTATGTCCGACCGTGAGAAGACCGCAAGATCTACCAACCCGGTATTCCGCGGACTGATGGAGTTCGTTTCGGAGTATCCGGATGAGAATGCAAGTAACGTACAGATGGTCGTAGATTATATCGCCGGCATGACGGACTCTTTTGCCACGACATGCTATGAGAATATCTACTGGATCTGAGAAACGGGAGGAGAAATGGAGCACAAAGAAGATCTTTATAATTTCTATGCGATGCTCGACCGCATGCAGTATATCCAGCGCTGGGGCCTGATGAGAAACACCCGGCAGGAGAACTTAAAGGAGCACAGCTTTGATGTAGCGGTCATCGCACATTCACTGGCCTTGATCCACAATAACATCCTGAAGAAGGATCCGGTGGATCCGTTCCTTACCATGGGCGAAGCACTCTACCACGATGTTACGGAGATCATTACCGGCGACATGCCGACACCGATCAAGTATAAGAACGATGAACTTAAGACCGCATATAAAGAGGTTGAAGCGCAGGCCGCGGAGAATATCCTGGCACTGCTTCCGCAACAGATTGAAGGCGAGTACAGAAATCTTCTGCTTCCGGATCTTTCGGATCCGAAGCGTAAGGAGATACATCGTCTGGTCAAGGCAGCCGACCGGCTCAGTGCTTTTCTGAAGTGCCTGATGGAGGAGAAAGCAGCCAACGACGAGTTCCATTCCGCCAAGGAATCGATCGAGAAATCGATCCACGCTCTGAACTGCGAAGAGGCAGAGTTTTATCTGACACACTTTGTTCCACCCTATGGCATGACATTAGACGAGATCAGCAAGTAAGCATCAAAGGAAAAGAATGGGAGATAAATTTCGAAAAGTATATATCATTCTTGCGATAGTTGCGGGTGTTCTCGGTCTGATCGTGATCCTTTTTGTGGCAGGGACCCTGCTGAGTGTCGACAAGAAAGCATCGCTTTCCCGGGAAGCGAAAGATACGATGTACAGGACCGCTGTGCTTACAGGCACGGAAGATTCGCTCCCTTTCTGGGAAAGAGAGGTTACTCAGGGTCATCTTAATGTTTCTGACTACGTTGAGAACCAGTTCACGGCGCACCCTTATCTTCTGGGAGGAAAGGATGACAGTGCTTTTGCCTCCGATCTGGCATGCGTTGCCTATAACGATGCATACAAAGCAGATAAGATCGAAGAAATGCTTTCCGGCAATTCCAGACGTTTTGTCATCGAGAAGGTGCTAAGTGAAGTCAATATCACCTATTCGCCGGTCAACGGTTTTTCGGACCCGAAGGGCACGAGGTGCAACAGCATCGAGATACAGAGCCCTCTCGAGAACGAAGAAGGTTATGCTTTCGGTGTTCGTCGCATTGAGGGTAAGATCCAGATGGATGGCAAACAGATGCGTACGGATTTCTTCGTGGACCAGTCGCTGCGTCCGGGTCAGATCGATGTCCCGCCGGCTGACGGTCAGGTGGCCTTCACGATGGAATGGGATACGCTCGGGGAAGTTCCGGGAAATCACGAAGTGGTCATATTGCTCCGTACCTCTGACGGAAGAGGAAAGGTAGTTACCGGAGGAAAGGTGAATATTCCCGACTTCACGATCCTGGAGAATGATACGGTCGTTTCCTCAAGCATTTCGCAGGGTGCCCAGGAGTCATGGTACTCGCTGGATGCAGGGGAGAGAAATGCCTATGTGAATCTTCTCGAGGCATCTTCTGATGTGGCCGTTTTCCTCTATGACCGTTTCGGTACGCTGGTCGGTACGAACGACCTTCACGATGTGGATTTTGAGACGCTCCGTGGAGAGAAACAGGAAACAGATGCTTCCGATAAAGAAAATACGGAGAGCACGGCGGAAAATGCATTCTTTGTCCGCGTCAAGAGAAGTGAGAGTGCTCCGCCTTCTATTGCCGAGGTCTCCTATGTCCTGGTCCAGTCTAAAGAAGTCGGACGGTCGGATGAGACCGGATATCTGGCTGTCGTAAGCGATGAAGGGATCGTCCCGACTCCGATGCCGACAGGCGCTGTATCGGACGATGAGAAGGATCGGATCGTTACATGTAAGGACGCAGGGGGTGCGACGATCGAGATGACACGCTCGACGATCAAATTCCTGCCGCTGAATGCTTACCTGACGGAGCTGACATTTACCGATTCCAAAAACGGGGAGCTCCCGATCTATCCGGAGTTTTCCATGGATAATTTCGACTACTCTCTGGTCGGAGACTCCTTCTCTGAGGTCGGCATCGACTTCACGGCAGTGGAAGGATATGCGTCCGATGTGCACCTGACAAAGAAATCCGGGCTTCTGCCTTCTGCGAACCTGGGTGACAAGGTGAATATCGATTCCGGAGCCAATACGCTGATCGTAGAAGTTTCTTCAATCGACGGAACGACCAGAAAATATACTTTGCATCTTCTGAATGGACAGGATTCGGAAGGCTTCAGAAGAAATACCCTGTCGCAGTTCCCGGACACCTATTCGGACGGACTGTGGCTTCTGCACTGTCTGCATCCGAACTACCGGTTCGAAGCCTATAAGACCGGTCTGACCTTTGAAGAGGTTCTCGATAACGAGGATCATGTCGACAGATCGCTGATCAGCTCTACATATAATCCGACCTGGGTCAAGCCCGGAAGCCCCGTATATGACGGCAAGTCCTGGAAGGCGGCAAAGCGTGAGGTCGTCCAGTACTTCCTGGATCCGAGAAACTTCCTGACTCCGGATGGAGTATTCCAGTTCGAGAAACTCTCTTTCGATGATACGGCACACACGAGGGACGGCATCATGGCGATGACGAAGAATTCCTTCCTCGATGCGGACGATCCGGACTATGCATCGATCCTTCTGAAGGCGGGAAAGGAAGCGGGCGTTTCCCCGTATTTCCTGGCCAGCCGTATCCTGCAGGAGATGGGAAGAAACGGCGAATCGAAGCTTGCGCACGGAACTCTGGACGGATATGAGGGATACTTCAACTTCTATAACATCGGCTCTACGCCGAATCCGAGCGTCCAGAACGGTGCGCAGATCAATGGCGCGAAGTATGCCAAGTACGGTTCCAAACCGGATGAGAAGCAGATCACACCGGACGAGGAGGCACTCCTGCTTCCGTGGACGACACCGGAGAAGGCCATCTGCGGCGGCGCGCTCTGGATCGCCAGAAGCTATATCGAGATCGGTCAGAATACGCTGTACTTCCAGAAATTCGATATCCTCGATAACGATGACGGAATGTATAAACATCAGTATGCGCAGAATATCGCGATGGCGGCAAATGAGTCCGTCCGCTACTATACTGCATATGCTTCACAGGACATGCTTGACTCCTCTTTCGTGTTCATTATCCCTGTTTATGAACAGATGCCGGCCGAATACGGAAAATCTCCAAAATAATTAATTGCATTGCGCGTATTTATCTTATATAATGCAGGCACAAGAAACACCCTGGAATCGGGACGTGTAAAGGATTTATGAGGAAATACCTGCGTAAGATATGTGTGTCTGTCTTATTGCCGCTACTGTTTTCCGTAGCGGTTGTATTTTCGTTTACGGCAAATCTTCATGCGGCAGGCGGTGTTACCGTAAACCTTGCTTTCCGGGAACCCTCCGCACAGACCGGGGAAACCGTGATCCTTGATGTCAGCTTCAGTTCTTTTCCGTCGATAACACGCTTCGGTCCGATCGAGATCGGCTACGATTCCAGTGCGCTGGAGTTTGTCGGCATGGAGCTCGGTGAAGAACTGGAAGGTTTCAAACTTGATTATGAAAAACTCGAAGAAGAGGCGATGATCCGTTTCTCGGCAGTCAACGCGGAGGTCGAGGAGAACATCATCCAGGGCAATGGCGGAGAGGATAAAGATCCTACGACGCAGGCGCTGGAAAGAGATCAGGTTTTTTCTACGGATTCACCGATCATCGTAGCCACTCTGAAATTCCGTATCAGCGATCAGGCCAGAGGCGAAGTCAAAGCTTGGCTCGGAACGATCTCCGGACTCCGTGACAGTTCTCTGGAAAACGTTGTTGCAGGATCCGGCACAAGCGCATCCGTGATCGTGCAGGCGATGGTATCCTCTGACGCAACTCTCTCTGCACTGACAGTCGGTTCCCTGACACTGGAGCCGGAATTTGACCCGGGTGTTTTTGAATACTCGATCGTAGTATCTAAGAATACGACGGATGTTGCGGTCAATGCGATCCCGTATAACTTGAAATCAACAGTTACGGTAGAGGGCGGATCGGATCTTCAGATCGGCGGCAACACCGTGCTGGTAAAGGTTATGGCGGAAGACGGCGCAGCCATGAATGTGTATACGATCAGCATCTATCGAAGTGATTCGCTGATCGTCGAGGGTATCCAGCTCGAAGACAAGAACGGACAGATCTACGAGTTCGTACCGCTTCCGGAGTCTCTGGTGATCCCCGCGAATTTCTACCAGTCGACCTGTGTGGTAGACGGAAAAGAAGTGCCGTGCTTCCGCAAAGACGGCGTCCTCAGTGTCCTGATCTTCGTTCGTACCGGATATCAGGCGGCAGATCTTTATGTCTATAATCAGGAAACAGATACCATGCGTCTTTATGAGCCCGGGAAGATGCTTCTTAGATCTTCCCTGATCCTTACAGTCGCGGAAAAACCCGTCGATGTAATGGTGCCGGAAGGATTTACGGCGACGAAGATCACATACGGGGCCACGGAAATTGACGGCTATGTCTCGAAGGACGGATCCACCAAGATCGCGTATCTTCAGACAGAAGACGGAACGGCCAGATTCTATGTGATCGATTCGGCCGATAAAGACTTCTATCCGTACAAGGCGCCGAGCACCCACAGAAACTTATTTTTGTATTTGTTTATTATCTGTGCTAGTATAGCAGTGGCTGAGGCCCTGATCATTGGCATCCTCTTCTACAGAAGAAGGATCTCGTACCGCCGTCAGGTAAAGCCAAGGAGAGTCTGATGAGCACAAATGAGCAGCCTTCCGGGCTGAAAAAACTGATGCAGAATGAGAAATTCCGGGAGATCTTCTGGTATTTCGTATTCGGTGTACTTACCACAATCGTTAATCTGATCACATTTGCAATCCTCGACAAGGCCTTCGATGTAAAGTGGCCGGTCAAGATCGGAAGCTGGGACTTCGATCTTTTCGTTACATTCATCAATGCGATTGCATGGGTGGTTGCTATTGTATTTGCATATGTCACGAATAAACTCTATGTTTTCCGTACGAAAGGAAATGTCTTAAAAGAGTTCATCAGTTTCGTTATCGCACGTCTTTTCACGTTCTTTGCCTTCGAGCTCGGTCTGTTCTCGTTGGGCATCATGGTGATGGAGAACGCGATGGGAATGCCGAAGGACGATGTATTCCTTACCGTATTCGGTTTTGATGTGACGAACAAATATATCGTCAAGATCTTTATTTCCGTATTCGTAGTGGTTGCCAACTATATTTTCAGTAAGATCTTTATCTTCAAGAAACCGGCAGCAGCGGATAACGCTTCGGAAGGATCTGCTGACGATAAAACTTCGGAAGAGGAATCCTCTGAATCCTAAGGAGTTTCCATGATCGATTACAGCGCTCCGGAATTTCTTCAGACAGCGAATAAATTCGGAATCAAACTCGGACTCGAGCGGATGAACAGTCTTCTCGAGAAGCTTTCGCATCCCGAAAAGCACCTGTCCGCTTTCCATATTGCAGGCACGAACGGCAAGGGCTCCGTCTCAGCCTACTGTGCATCGATGCTGGCCTGGGACGGCAAAAAAGTCGGACTCTATACGTCTCCTTTCCTGGAGAGATTTTCCGAGAGGATCCGGATTATTGACGGAAGAGAGGGCCTCCTTTCATGGGAAAAGGATGATACTTACGGAGAGATCGACTCCGATTCTTTACGGTGCCTTTCCGGCCTTGTCGAGAGCAAGGTAAAAGAAATGCTTGAGGAAGGGCAGGAACACCCCACGGAATTTGAACTGGTGACCGCGGTCGCCTTCTTATACTTTGCCGAAAAGAACTGTGACGTTGTGGTTCTGGAGACGGGTCTCGGCGGACGTCTTGACTCGACGAATGTGATTGAAAAACCTCAGGCGTGCATCATTACGGCACTGGGCTATGACCATACGGACCGCCTCGGCAACACCCTCGGCGAGATCGCGGGAGAGAAGGGCGGCATCATCAAGGAAGGCTGCCCGGTATTCGCGATGGATACTTTCCAGAGGGAAGTTCCGCCGGATGAGGCCGAGCAGGCAAGGATCGTATTAGAGAAGATTGCAAGTGAAAAGCACGCTCCGCTTATCTGGAACATCGGAAATAAGGCCGTAAGGACCACTCAGGACCTCTCGGGACAGTGCTTTTGCTGGAAAGAAAAGAACTTCCGCATCCGCATGCACGGTGACTATCAGCTGGAGAATGCTTCGCTGGCGCTTCTGGCGATGGAGTCTTTCGTGTCGGAAGAAGCCCTGCACGAAGGAATCGCGCATGTGCTTTGGAAGGGCAGGCTTGAGGCGATCAGTCAGGATCCGCCGGTGATCCTCGATGGTGCACATAACCCGCAGGGCGTAACTTCGTTTGTATCTTTTCTTCTGGAGATGCCGGAACTCGCGGAAGAAGAGCCCTGTGAAGTGATCATGGGCGTCATGGCGGACAAGGATGTAGCAAGGATGCTCGATATCCTTGCGGAGAACTGGTGTGTGCCGGTGGGAGAAATTACACTTGTGACGCCGAACCAGAAAAGAGCCATGAAGGCAGAGGAGCTCCGCGACGCGTGGAGACAAGCTCTTTTAAACTCCGAGGCGTTTTACAATTCGGAGTCGTGTATGTATAATGCTATAGATAAACTGCACGCTATCGACGATGTGGAGGAAGCATGCAGAAAAGCCGTGAAACGGGCGCTGAAGAACAGCTCTCCGCTCTACATGATCGGTTCTCTCTATCTTCTGGGCGAGGCCCGGGGCGTGATCAGGGAAGAACTGGCCGGCCGCGGCAATAAGTAAAGAAGAACAGGACAAGCGCATATGGATTGGAAAACTGCAGGAAAGACCATACCGGAGATCACCACCCGTGACCTGGTGGTGTTCCGCCTTCCGCCGGAAGAATCGGAGCAGCTGGCCCGCCAGTACAACCGTGCGCTCTTTAATATGAACAGTGACGGCGCGGATGTCGCCATCATTTCCCTCAAGAAGATCATCACGGAATACCCGACCTGGGGCGAGCCTTCGCTTCTTTTCGGTATCTGTGTCGCGCAGTGCGAGGAATACCACAGAGCGCTCAAGTGCTTCGAGCATGCGCTGACGTGCGGTCTGCATTCGCAGGCGATGACCGAACTTGCGCAGTACTGTCTGGCACAGGCAAAGGTCGAGTATGAACAGGCTCAGGCGATTGCGGATGCGACACCCGAAGAGTCTCCGCTAAAAGCACTTTCCTCGGCGATCACGCGCCAGGAGTCACCGATGGTGGCTGAAAGTGAGAACAGAGAGAGGATCCATGTACAGGCTCCGATCCTGATCAAGGCGCCGAAGAAGCCGAGAAAGAGAAGAATCGCGACGGAAAAAGAGATCCGCGATGCGCTTGCACAGTCCACTTCCTCAAACGGAGAGATCCCGGACGAGGCAATCAACGTAGAGTTCCCGAAGACTCCTGCCGAGAAGATGCGCATGACGGCGATCGCTTTTGCAGTCATCGTTGTTCTTGCAGGACTGATCGCACTGACGGTATTCGTGATCGTTCCCTCAGTCAAGAAGGCCACGGCGAAGAGCAAAGATGCCGAGAAGGTTGAGTTCCTCGAGAAGAAACTTGCCGAGAAGGCCGGAGATGCGAGCGTAAATTTGATCATCGCCGAGTACAACAGTGCTTTTGGCGAGGAAAGCGATATCGTTATCACAACGCCTTGGACAATTGAAGAGACAGTGGGCGATTCCCCGGAAGATACGGCCACTGCGGCAACTCAGGCGGAGACGACACCGGAGACGACGCCGGATACAACACCGGCAGATACGACCCCGGATGCACAGGTAGAAACTGCTGCGGAAACGCCGGCGGGAGCATAAGTAGTTAAGTAAGGAGATGTTTTCCATGATGTATATAAGCACAAGAGGTTATGACAAGAAGTTCTCGGCAGCAGAGGCCATTAAGCAGGGTATTGCCCCGGATGGCGGTCTTTTCGTACCGGAGGAGATCCCGCAGCTGAGTAAGAGTGAGGTCATGGCGATGACCGAGATGACCTATCCGCAGATCGCGGCGACCGTTATCGGCAAGTTTCTTACGGACTTCACCTACGACGAGCTCCTGGACTACTGCGAGCAGGCATATGCTGAGGAGAAGTTCGGTGAGAAGCCGGCTCCGCTCGTTCAGCTCAACAAGTACAATCCGAGAGAGTATATCCTCGAACTGTGGCACGGCCCGACGGCGGCATTTAAGGATATGGCACTCCAGCTCCTGCCGCACCTGATGACCGCTTCCGCAAGAAAGACCGGCGAGAACAGAAAGATCTGCATCCTGACCGCGACATCCGGTGATACAGGCAAGGCAGCGCTTGAGGGATTCAAGGATCTGCCGGGCACGGAAGTTATCGTATTCTATCCTTCCGAGGGCGTATCCGAGGCGCAGAAGCGTCAGATGATCACTACCGAAGGAAATAACGTGCATGTTGTTGCGGTCAACGGCTGCTTCGACGATGCCCAGTCCGGCGTCAAGGCGATCTTCGGTGATCCGGAGGTGGCGAAGATCCTCGATGAGCAGGGCTGTGTCCTGTCTTCGGCAAACTCCATCAACTGGGGCCGTCTCGTTCCGCAGATCGCTTACTATGTCGCGTCCTATGTTGAGCTTCTCAAGTACGAAGAGTTCAACTTCGGCGAGAAGATGAATGTTGTCGTTCCGACAGGTAACTTCGGTAATATCCTTGCTGCATGGTTTGCCAAGAAGATGGGTATCCCGGTAAGAAAACTGATCTGTGCTTCGAATAAGAACAAGGTTCTTTCCGACTTCTTCAGAAGCGGTACTTACGACAGAAACCGTGAGTTCTATAAGACCAATTCTCCATCGATGGATATCCTGATCAGCAGCAACCTCGAGAGACTTCTCTTTGAGGTAACTGACATGAATGCCGCCAAGACCGCACAGTGGATGGAAGACTTAAAGACCAAGGGTGTTTACTCCGTTGATCCGGATACGCTGAAAGCACTGCAGATGACCTTTGTCGGCGGCTTCGCCGATGAGGCAGGTATCAGCAAGACCATCAGAGACGTCTATGACCGCTGCGATCACGTGGTCGATACACACACAGCCGTCGGCTTTAACATCTACAACCGTTACTACCAGAGATCCGGAGATGAGACCAAGACTGTCTTTGTCTCGACCGCTTCCCCGTTCAAGTTTGCGCCTTCCGTTATGGACGCTCTGAACGGTGCAGGTTACAGCAACGGCAGATCTGATGAAGTAATCTCCAACGAGCTTTCTGAAGAGAGCGGACTTCCGATCCCGTACGGCCTTAAGGACATCAACAAGAAGCCGGTACTGCATAATCTGATCATCGAGAAAGAAGATATGAGAGCCACTGTTCTCGACCTTCTGAAGAAGTAAGAACTGCTACAAAGCGAAATAGAATGTAAGAGCACGTCAAATATACCTTTGACGTGCTCTTTTGTCATAGTAGAATAGAAATAGGGTTGTTGAAATGGGGGGGAATAGCTTATGACACTGGTGAAAGTTCATACCTGTTCTAAGTGCGGTGGCACACTGAAGGTGAATGACGAGCTGCAGAAGTACGAATGTCCGTTCTGCGGTATTTCCTATGAATACGAATATTTCCAGAAGAAAGTTATCCTCGAGATGGCAGAATCTTCTCTGCGTGCGGGGGATTTCCCTTTCGCGGAGAAGAGATATCTTTTCGCGTTGAAAAAACAGCCGCACGACCCTCGTCTGCTTCAAGGCCGTATCTTAAGCCACGCCAAACTTGACCGTGTGGAAAAGACTCTCTCGATTCCCGATCTGATCGGAGTTGACTATCCGAATGTCGAGCGCGCAATGAAAGGTGCCGAGGAGAATGCTTTTCCCGAAGATAAGGAATACTTCGGAACACTCCACGATACTTTCCGGACTGCGGAAGAACTGGAAGACATCCAGAAGAAAAGAAGTGATCTGGAAAGTAAGCTCAAGGCCGATAAGGAAAAGTTGGAATTCAGTGAGACCAACGGGCTTATGCAATCGATCCTGAGTACCATCGGAGACCTTATGCATTACATCTTTTCCCTGCCAACTGAGCCGCAGACACAAGCGATGAAGGTATTTTTTGTCATATACGGTATGGCCTTCCTTATTTTCCTGATTTTTGGCGCGCATGCCCAGGAGGACAGAGAATTCCGGATTATACTCTATATCGGACTGGGGATACTCCTGCTCCCTATGATTGCTGTCCTGATCCTGAATATACATCTGAGAAGAAGAGATAAGAAAGAGAAAACAGAAAACATCAGAGTCAATACGGAAGACCTGGAAAAGACGGTAAAAGAGCAGGTCGCGAAAGAGAAGGAACTCGCTGAAATTATTGAACGTCTTGGAAAGATGGACCTGAGCAGGTCAGAGGATGAGCCGGATGGTTCTGAGAAGCAGAGTTATGAAGAGAATCTGAAGGAGATCGTGACGTGTCCGTCCTGCGATGGCGAACTGATCGATAACCGGTCCAGAGCTCTGTACGAGTGCCCGTTCTGCGGTCTGACATTCGATTATGAGTATGTACGTCACGACCGTGTCCTGGATCAGGCGGAAAAAGCACTTCTGAATAATCTGTATCACGAAGCGGAACTGTACTTTTCGAAAGCGGAAGAGACGCGTCCCGGAGATTTCCGTGTGCATCGCGGATACATGCTCTGTGGAATGAAGGTTCCGAAGACACCGGACATAAAGCTGGAATTTGATCAGACGTCGGAAGATCTGGCTAACATCAGGATGCGTGTCGATGCAGTCATCCGTAAGGCACCTGACGGGGAGAAGGAATACTTTGAGAAATTTGCCGATATCGTCGACATTTACGAAGCGCAGCTGGCTATCCGGAGGGAAATCGAAGAACCGCTGAAGAAGATCAATGAGCAGAAGAGAAAAGATTACATGCTGGATTACCAGGGCCCGGTGAACAAACCTAAAGGCGGGAAAACCTGGAGTAAGTCGTACACTCCGCCCAAGGTAAAACTTCCGGACGAGAGAGTCGCGATCTCATATGCCAATAAGCAGAACCGCGCGATGAAAACCCGCATGCTTGAGATCCGAACCGAATTAATCGAGATCGAAAAAGCACACGGGCTCCCCAAAGACCTGTTAATCTAGCTTTCCGCAGGCAAAGCCGAGGACCAGCGACGGAGGCTTTTCTTTTTATCTTTCGTGAATATCGTCGAGTTTGAGCCCCTCGTTATGCTCGAGTGCCCAGGAGATCGCCCACTCCGACTCGAAAAGCACTACCGGCATTTCATCTCTGTCGAGGACCAGCATGGAAGTGGAGGTCAGCGTGAGTTTGGAAAAATCGATGTCCGCGCTCTCATCCTGCTTGCTGCACCATCTTGCGAAGCGGTAGTTGAGGTTATTTCTTAAGATATCTACACCATATTCTGTCTTCAGACGGTGCTCGAGAACTTCAAACTGAAGTACACCGACCACGCCCATGATGTAGGTCTCGGTACCGATACCCGGCTGCTTGTAGAGCTGGACGGCACCTTCCTCGGAGAGCTGCTCGATGCCCTTCAGGAACTGCTTTCTCTTCATGGAGTCCTTAGGCTGCACACGGGCAAAGTGCTCCGGCGGGAAGACCGGGATGTTCGCGAAGTTGAAGTTCTTCGAAGAAGTGGTCACGGTGTCGCCGATACGGAAGATGCCCGGATCGAAAAGACCGATGATGTCGCCTGCATAAGCGTCCTCGACGATCGTTCTGTCCTGCGCCATGAACTGCTGCGGCTGGGCAAGCGTGATCTTCTTTCCGGTACGCATATGCTTGACGGACATGCCCTTTTCGAACTTGCCGGAGCAGATGCGCATGAAGGACATTCTGTCTCTGTGGTTCGGGTCCATGTTCGCCTGGATCTTAAATACGAAGCCGGAGAAGTAGTCTTCGGTCGGAGCGACAGTTCCCTCGGAGGTCTCGTGGCTCTGCGGGCCCGGTGCGATCTCGAGGAACTTCTTCAGGAACGGCTCGACGCCGAAGTTCGTGATCGCAGATCCGAAGAATACCGGGGTCAGCTCACCCGCGAGGATCTTGTCGAGATCGAAGGGGTCACCGGCCATGTCGAGAAGCTCGATGTCGTTCTTTAATGTCTCATAGTGATGGTCGCTTAAGATCTTCTTCAGTGATTCTTCGTCATTGATGCCGGCGCTGATGGACTTGACCATGGAAGCACCGTGGTCCTTCGTCTCGTTATCGAAGAGCAGGACTTCCTCGGACTCTCTGACATATACGCCCTGGAAATCACCGTCGGTACCGATCGGCCAGTTGACCGGAGTGCTGCGGATGCCGAGGACCTTCTCGAGTTCGTCGATCAGGTCGAAAGGATTCTTGGCGGCACGGTCCATCTTGTTGATGAACGTGAAGATCGGGATACCGCGCTTGCGGCAGACTGCGAACAGCTTGATAGTCTGCGCCTCGACACCCTTCGCACCATCAAGGAGCATGACTGCGGCGTCGGCGGCACAGAGGGTACGGTAGGTATCCTCGGAGAAGTCCTGGTGACCGGGGGTATCCAGAATGTTGATGCAGTAGCCGTCATAGTTGAACTGCATGACGGATGATGTAACGGAGATACCACGCTGCTTCTCGATCTCCATCCAGTCGGAAGTCGCGTGATGCGCGGCTTTCCTGGCCTTAACGGAACCGGCCATATGAATGGCGCCTCCGTAGAGAAGGAGCTTCTCGGTCATGGTCGTTTTACCGGCGTCCGGGTGCGAGATGATCGCAAAGGTACGGCGCCGCTGGATCTCATTTAGAACATTCTGGTCCATATCAAATACCTTCCTGGTTTGGTTACGGTTGCAAAATACGATATAATAGTACTGGCTTTTCTGATACGAAGCTTCGTATAGAAGCCTTCTTTCGAAGAAAGCCACAATATTATATCAGCCTTGCTATATAAGGGCAAGGAAAAGAGGTGTCTATGCCGGTAAAAGACGTGAGATTGGCAGTACTGATTGATGCAGACAATATTTCTGCTTCGTATATTAAACCGATGATGCTTGAGATCGCGCGATACGGCAACCCGACGATCAAGCGCATTTACGGCGACTGGACGAAGCCGCAGCTCGGCCCGTGGAAGCAGGTCCTTCTTGACCATGCGATCTCCCCGGTACAGCAGTTCGGCTATACATCCGGCAAGAACGCGACGGATTCGACCCTGATCATCGATGCGATGGATATCCTCTACACCGAGAGTGTCGACGGATTCTGCCTTGTTTCTTCGGACAGTGATTTTACCAGACTTGCGACCCGGCTCAGAGAAGCGGGCAAGATCGTCTACGGAATCGGTGAGAAGAAGACACCGACACCTTTTGTCGCGGCGTGTGACCGCTTTATTTTCCTCGAGATCCTGGCACCGAAGGAGAAGAAGACGAAGAATACCGATCCTTCGGCAAAAGCACCTGCCCTGGCATCGGATGCTCCCGAAAATGCCGAAGCGGCAGAACTTGCCGAACAGGATCCGAAGAATGGTTCGGGCAAGGCCCCGAAAAATATTGATGAAGCCACCTGCGAGCTGATCGCAAGTTCCGTTTCAGATCTGGCTGACGAAGACGGCTGGGCGTTCCTGGGGGATGTAGGAAACCTGGTCAACAAGAAGAGCCCGTCATTTGATGCCCGTAACTACGGCTTTTCGAAGATGAGCAAGCTCATGCAGTCGCTGGATTTCCTGGAGTGTGAATACCGCGTCAACGAGAAAAATCCGCAGGTGAAACTCATATATGTTCGCAATAAGGAGGATAATTGAAAGTGCGAAGAAGTGCGGGTGTTTTATTACACATAACGTCGCTTCCGGGAGTCTACGGAATCGGCGGATTCGGCAAGGAGGCGGAAGCCTTTGCCAGGAAACTGAAAGAAGCCGGGATGTCCTACTGGCAGGTACTCCCGTTTACGAACCCGGGATCGGGTGATTCCCCGTATCAGAGTGATTCGGCATTTGCAGGATCTCCGCTTCTGATCGATCCCGAGGACCTTTACGAAAGAAAGCTCCTGACAAAGGACGAGCTCGAGAAGTGTAAGTATCCGGGATCCTGCTACAGCGTCGACTACGCGTGGGTCCGCGAGAACCGTATGCAGATGCTGAAGGAAGCATATGAGAAGGCCGACGAGAAGATCCTTAAGGATATGCAGAAGTTCGAGAAAGAGAACCCTTGGGTCAAGGATGTGATCGTCTTCCAGGCCATCAAGGAGAGCGAAGGACAGAAGGCATGGTGGGACTGGAGCGACAAGATGCTTCAGAAGCACGACGCAAAGGCGGTAAGTGCTTTTGAAAAAGAAAACCGCAAGCTCTGCGATTTCTATCTGTTCATCCAGTTCATCTTCTATACCCAGTGGACGGAACTGAAAAAGAAGATCAACGAGATCGGCATTTCCGTCATCGGCGATATCCCGATCTATGTGTCTGGCGATTCCTGCGATGTCTGGGCGAACAGATCCCTGTTCCAGACCAATAAGGACGGTTCCTTTAAGAGCGTCGCGGGTGTACCGCCGGACTACTTCTGCGAGGACGGCCAGCTCTGGGGCAACCCTGTTTACGACTGGGCGGCACACGAGAAGGAAGACTATGAATGGTGGTTAAGCCGCCTGCATCAGAACTTCAGGCTCTATGATGTCATCCGCATCGACCATTTCAGAGGCTTCTCGCGTTTTTATGCCTGCCCGGCAGACGCGGAGAATGCGAGAAACGGCAAGTGGTATCCGGGTCCGGGCATGAAGCTCTGGAACCGTATCTTCGACGAGTTCGGAAGAGAACCTGCGATCTTTGCCGAGGACCTCGGCGAGACCGACGATGAACTGATCAAGTTCCTTGACGAGACCGGTCTTCCGACGATGCGTGTCCTTCAGTTCGGTATGGTGCCGCACGATGACAGCAAGCACATGCCGCACAACTATCCGGAGAACTGCATCGCATACACCGGAACCCACGATAACAACACGCTTCTCGGCTGGCTCTGGGAAGCTTCCGAAGAAGACAGAAAGTTCGCGCTCGAGTACTGCCGCTTCCACGGTGACAACTGGGGCGACGGCGGTGTCCATGCACCGGCCTGCCGTGCGATGCTGACGACCGTATGGTCCTCGGCTGCCAAGCTTGCGATCGCGCCCTTGCAGGACGTGATGGGATTCGGTTCCGACACGAGAATGAACGCGCCGGGAATGCCGACCGGACAGTGGCGGATCCGCTTCGGAGCAGATTCCATCAACCAGATGGATACCAAGTGGCTGGCTAAGCTGAACTGGGTCTACAAGAGATTCTAATCCGTGGCGCCTTCGGGAAAAGCACTTCCCGGAGGCGTTTTGCGAAAAAGGAGGAGCCTATGAGTAAGTACATGCTTTCGATCGACCAGGGAACGACATCGTCCCGCGCCATGATCTTCCGTGAGGACGGCACATGCGTCGCCTCGGCGCAGGAGACCTTTGACCAGCACTATCCGAAGCCGGGCTGGGTCGAGCACGATCCGGAAGACCTCTGGAGAACGGTATGCGACTGTATCCGTCAGGCCCTCGCAAAGGCGAATATCCAGCCGGGTGAGATCACCGGCATCGGTATCACGAACCAGCGCGAGACCACGATCCTGTGGGAAAAGAACACGGGCCGTCCGGTCTATAACGCGATTGTCTGGCAGTGCAGAAGAACTGCTGCGCTTGTTGAGAAACTGAAGGCTTCCGATCCGGAGTTTATCGAGAAGGTGAGAGATAAGACGGGTCTGGTACCGGACGCGTATTTCTCCGCAACGAAGATCCAGTGGATCCTGGATGAAGTCCCGGGACTGAAGGCGAGAGCCGGTCTGGGCGACATCCTTTTCGGAACGGTCGACACCTGGATCCTTTACCGCCTGACGGGCGGAAGATCCCATGCGACCGACTACTCCAATGCTTCGAGAACGATGCTCTTTAACATCCACGATCTGACGTGGGATGACGAGCTCTGCCAGTATTTCCATATCCCGAAGTGCATGCTTCCAAAAGCACTGCCCGGTGCTTCGGAATTCGGATTTGTCAGCACGGAGATCCCCGGACTTGAGGCGATCTACGGCGTCGGCATCTACGGGATCTTAGGTGATCAGCCGGCGGCACTCTTTGGACAGACGTGCTTCGATAAGGGAGACATCAAGAACACATACGGTACCGGCTGCTTCACTCTCATGAATGTCGGTTCCGAGCCGATCATCTCCAAGAAAGGCCTGGTTACATCCGCGGCCTGGTCCCTGAACGGTGAGACCGCATATGCCCTGGAGGGCAGTGTATTTAACGGTGGTTCCACGATCCAGTGGCTCCGTGACGAGCTGAAACTGATCGACCATGCGTCTGACTGCGATGTGCTCGCGGAGACGGTACCGGACTGCGCGGGAGTCGTTCTGGTTCCAGCCTTCTCGGGACTCGGCGCGCCGTACTGGGACATGTACGCCAGAGGCTCGATCCTGGGACTTACGAGAGGTACGACGAAAGCCCATATCGCAAGGGCCGCGCTCGAGGGCATCGCGTATCAGGTATATGATCTCGTTTCGCTCATGCAGGAAGAGGCTGATTGCAAGATAACGAAACTTAAGGTCGACGGCGGAGCTTCTGTCAGCCGATTCATGATGCAGTTCCAGGCGGATATCCTGAAGTGTGAGGTCGACCGCGCGAAAGAACGTGAGACGACTTCACAAGGCGTGGCTTATCTGGCCGGACTTTTCTGTGGATATTGGAAAGACATGGAGGTCTTGCGCGAGCTCCGTCACTGTGATACTCTCTTTACGCCATCCATGCCGGATGACAAAAGAGAGAAACTTTTG
>JAILHZ010000135.1 GCA_024695545.1 Clostridiales bacterium | reverse complement strand
AAAAAGCCTGCCGGATCAACTCCGACAGGCTTCTGATTAGCTAATTTGAAAAGAGTAATTATCTCTTACGCTTTCTAGCCGCCTCCGACTTCTTCTTACGGCGTACAGAAGGCTTCTCGTAATGCTCTCTCTTACGTACCTCAGCGAGTACACCAGAACGAGCGCAGGAACGCTTGAAACGACGCAGAGCACTGTCAAGGGACTCATTTTCTTTAAGTCTGATTTCCGACACTTGTTATCCCTCCTTCCGTGCATTAAACTTAGGAAACCCAAATTTATCGGTTTCAAACAGGACATATATTACTCTAATTTTCGGCGTTCGTCAACGAAATTTACGATTTCACGCCTTTTTCCGCGCTAAAAGCACTGTTTCTGCGGCTTTGCCGCGCCGCGACATCACAGCTTCGAGATCATTTCGCTCGCTTTGACGAGATCCTCGCGGATCGAGATCTTCTGCGGACACTGATCCTCGCAGGCACCACACCACATGCAGTTCTCGGGTTTTTCGTCTTCTTTCAGCTGATTCCACTCCCACTTCGCGTGGCCGACATTGCTGTACTTGCCGTACTCATTCCAGATGCGGAAGACCTTCGGGATATCAAGGCCTCCCGGACACGGCATGCAGTAACGGCAGCCGGTACACGGATTGAAAACGCGTGCGTCGAGCGCTTCCTTCAGGTGTGCCATGCCGGCAAGCTCCGCTTCCGTCATCGGCTCATAACGGTTAAACGTATCGAGGTTGTCCTCGAGCTGGTCCTCTGCCGACATACCCGACAGGATAACCTTAACGTTCTCGAAGGATGCAACAAATCTCAGCGCCCAGGACGCCTTCGACTTGCCCGGACGAAGTTCGTTCAGTTCAGTAAGCAGATCATCCGGATACATGCAGAGCGAACCGCCGCGGATCGGCTCCATGACGATCACCGGAATGCCCAGCGACTCTGCAAGCTTCAGGCCCTTCGTTCCAGCCTGGTTCTCAATATCCATAAAGTTGAACTGGATCTGGCAGGCATCCCACGGATACTTTTTGATCCACTTCTCAAACACCGCGTAATCGTCGTGGAACGAGAATCCCACGTTCTTGATGCGGCCCTGTTTCTTCAGGTCAAACATGAAGTCGATAACGCCCGCATCCTCCATCTCCTGGAAGCGGTCCTCGCCCATGGCGTGAAGCAGATAAAGATCGAGGTACTTCTGCTGAAGCTTGCCCAGCTGCTTTTCGAACATTGCCTCGGCATCCTCACGCGTCTTGATCTCCCATACCGGCAGCTTCGTCGTCAGGAAATACGAATCACGCGGCAGCTCCCCGAGTACCTCGCCGACCACGATCTCCGACTCGCCGCCGTGATACGGATAGGCTGTATCAAAGTAGTTCACGCCCATCTTGTGCGCATGAAGCAGCATCGCTCTCGCTCTTGCTTTATCGATCTTGCCGTCCTCAGTCGTCGGAAAACGCATGCATCCGAAACCCAGGACCGAAACCGGCTTATCAAATCCGTTCATCGTTCGTGTCAACATAATCCAGCCCTCCAATTCTAATTCACAATATCTTTATCCTTATTGTACTCGCTCAAGCGACGGAATAATACAAAAATTTCATCACGAAACCTCGTTCATTTGCCCTGCTTCGAAGAGCGGGGCGCCAAAGCCGCGGGCAGGTGCTTTTCCCGAAGGAAGCGCGGCGCCATTTGCCCCTCGCGCACGTATATGATACTATTACTCTGAATGTGGGAGGATAACATGGATATCGACGTTTCAACGCTGACATTTAAGGACGCGTCCAAGGAAGAGAAAAAGCGCATCTTCCGCGCGATGAATCTGCGCAGTACGATCTGGCTGGTCTGCTCGATCGTGGCAATTGCTCTTCTCTTTATCGTCGCAAACGGCCGTCTCACGTGGATTTCCACCGTCGGCATCGGTATCGCGCTCGTCATCCTCATCTACGTCGCCATCAGCGACATGCCCGCATGGCACTGCAAGGTCTGCCACGGCCGCGTCTCCAACAAGCGCGAGGTCAGCGACAGTGAGGACACCGGTCTCTACTACGACGCCGTCACCTTCATCTCCGAAAACGGCGAGACCATGGACGCCATGCCCGTTTTCTCCGCGCACACCCTGCACCTCCTCGAAGAGGGCTCCCGCGCCACCATCGTCTGTTACAACAAGCGCCAGCCCGTCATCTTCGCCGACAAGCAGCTGCACATTGAAGAGGCCTGATTTCAGGTCTGTGTGCGAGTGCTTTTCTCAACGTGTAATCGTAATTCTCTCACCTAATTGCCTTTCGCTGTGAGCAAATTGGTGAGTTCTCGCCTTCGTTTCCACCAGATTTCTCACTTTTGCCTCCAACTGAGAAAGAATAGAAAAAAGCGAGGCCAAGCTGCTCACTCATCAGCTTGGTCTCACTAGGGGGAAATAAAACGAAACTTGTCATGTTATGTCAGCCGGCCGCGCGGGTCATTACCATCGCCACCTGCCGGTAGTTAGTCCGAGCCGCGCCGGCGATCAACGTCCCGCCGCCCGAAAAGCACTCACACCTCAGTTTGTGCCCCGCCCCGAAAAGCACTAACCCATCACACCTCAATATAAGCGCCGGCCTGGGCCTTCCACATCTCGGCGTACTTGCCGCCGCGCGCAAGAAGCGAATCGTGCGAGCCTTCCTCGACGATGCGGCCCTCTTCGAGCATGAAGATCCTGTCCGCCAGGCGCGTTGTCGACAGACGGTGCGAGATGAAGATGACGGTCTTATCCTTCGTCGCCTCAAGCATCGCATGGTTGAGCTGGTACTCCGCGATCGGATCGAGCGCCGACGACGGCTCGTCGAGGATCATCAAAGACGCATTCTGGTAGAAAACACGCGAGATCGCGAGTTTCTGCTGCTCACCTCCGGACAGATCCACGCCGTTTTCGGAGAACTCATGCGTCAGCGGAGTATCCCACCGCATCGGAAGCGAATCGACTTTCTTCGCGAGACCGCTATCCTTCAGCGCACTCTTCACACGCGCCTCATCTGCCTTCGAGCCCTCATCAAGAATGACATTTTCCTTGACGGTTCCCGCGAAGATCTCGAAGTCCTGGAATACCGTACCGATCGAGTCGCGGTAGGCCTCGACATCGTAATTACGCACATTCACGCCGTCCGCCAGGATCTGTCCTTCGCTACAGTCGTAAAGACGCATCAGCAGCTTGACCAGCGTCGTCTTGCCGGCGCCGTTGTAGCCGACCAGCGCGATCTTCTCGCCCGGCTCGACCTTGAGATTAATATCGGACAATACTGCCGGCTGATCTTTCTTATAAGAAAAGCCGACACCCTCGAGGGAGAGTGCTTTTGCCGGAGCAGAAGGAACCTCGGAACCCTCACTAACGACCTTCGGCTCGTAAGCGAGGAAGTCTCTGATCTTCTGGATATAGAGGCTCGTCTCGCAGGCCTTCGGGTAGGTCTCGGTAAAGACGCGGAGGTTTCTCTTCAAGTCGCCGAAACGGTGGCACAGCATAACCATCGAAGACAGCGACAGTGCCTTTTGCAGGATGCAGCGCACCATCAGGTAACTGGGGTAGAGCACATCGCCGATGAAGTCGCCGAAGAGGTAGTTCTTCAGGAACGCAAGGCCGAACTTCTTCCTCGCGAGGGATTTCTCCGCTTCGTACACTTCCTGGTTCGCCTTCTCAAAACGCTCCTCGAGCACATCCGTAACCTCCGGATCGAGGCGGATCTCCTTGGCATAATCCTTCAGGTAGAACACGCGCTTGACGTACTCGCGCTTTCTTTCCGGCGGATAGCGGCGCATGCGCACTTTGAAGGAGAGTTTATTGTAGACCTGATTCGCAAAGTAGCTCAGGAGGAACGAGGCCAGAACGAAGAGGATCGAGACCTTGTCCTTGATCAGGAAGTAGCTGCCCGTCAGGGTAACAACGGTGAGTCCGCTGAGCACACTCTTGATGAAATCCATCGTGCTGTCGATCCGCTTGTCGACCTCGGCGATCGACATGACCTGGCTGTTATAGAACTCCGGATCGTCGTAGCAGGCAAGATCGACCGAGCGGGCCTTTTCGTACAGGCGCATCTTGATCTTCTCTCTTACCTTCGGGCGCTCTTTTTCCTGCATGTAGTCGCCGGCCAGGACCGTGAAGATCATGCCGAGCGTGATCAGGGCCGCGATCAGGACGACCATGGAGCCGACTCTTCGGAAGGAGTAGCCGAACTCCGCCGCTTCGAGAACGAATCCGATCAGGAATACGTGCTCGATGAAGATCGAGACTTCACCGCGGATCGCGTCGAGCGCCGGGAAGAGTACGAACTTCGGGGAGGCGTTGAACATCATCTTCATGAAGAAGAAGTTGTTCTTTACGACCTGTGATGCGGGCTGCTTGATCTTTTCTTTTTCATCGCCAAAAGCACTTGTATTCTTACTCACAGGATCACCTCCTCTTCTTTTTCTACTGCCAGATAGTTCATGGCCTGGCGGATATACATCTTCGCGTATTTTCCGCGCTCGTCGATCAGTTCCTTATGCGAACCGCGCTCGATGATCGTGCCCTTTTCGAGCATGAATACCTTGTCGCAGTTCTTGACGGAAGAAAGGCGGTGCGAGATGAATACCATCGTGTGGTCTCTGCCTTCCTTCATGATGTTTTTGAAAAGCTCGTACTCCGCGATCGGGTCGAGAGCCGAAGACGGCTCGTCGAAGATCTTGACCGGAGATTCCTTGGCAAAAGTTCTCGCGACCGAGAGTTTCTGGTGCTGGCCGCCGCTGAAGACCGCGCCGTTCTCGTCAAACTCTTTCGTCATGACCGTGTCCACGCCATCCGGCAGCGACTCGACTTTTTCGAGGATTCCCGCGCGGCGGAGCGAACGGCGAACGATCTCATCTTCGTTTTCATAGTGGCGGCCCATCAGGACGTTTTCCTTGATGGTCATGGCGAAGATCGCGAAGTCCTGGAAAGTCGTCGCGAACAGCCTTCTGTATGCACGCAGATCGTACTCCTTAATATTCTTTCCGTTCAGGAGGATCTCTCCGGAAGTCGGATCGTAGAAGCGCAGCAGCAGTTTGATGATCGTCGTCTTGCCGGCACCGTTATGTCCGACCAGCGCGACGATATCGCCCTTATCCACGCGGAACGAAAGATCCCTGATCGTCTCTTCATCTTTATACGAGAAGCATACATTTCTGAACTCGATGCTCTCGAACTCTTCCGGGATCTCACCCTTCTGGTTCTGCGGGATCTTCTCTTCGTACTCCAGGAATGTTCTGAGGTTGTTGACGAAGATACCGTTCTTGATCAGGTTCATGATGTTGTCAAAAGCACGGATCAGGATCCATGTCATGGCCACCATCAGGCTCGTCATGATCGCCAGCTGTGCGAGTGTGATCGTCTTGCTGACGAGGTTTCTGTAGATTGCGTAGAAGAGCACGCCTTCGAAGATGATCGTGAACGTGAATGTGATTCTCCAGAACGAAAGCGAGCAGTTCGCAAACGCATACTTGACGGCTGCTTTTACATTCTTATCCGTCGAATCACGGTACTGCTTTCTGAGCAGTTCGAACACGTTGGAAAGTCGCATTTCCTTCGCACCATCCGGCAGGTACATCATTCGGTTGACGTAGTTGTGGACCTTGTTGCCCGGCACCTGCGCCTGGTATCTTTTGTACTCATACTTCTGCTTGTAGTTGCCGAAGATGAAGTTACCGATCAGAGGAGAGATGATGAAGAGCACCGCGTAGTGGTCGATCTCGAACATGAAGTAGAAGACCACGATGAGCGCCGGGATCGACACCAGGAACTCCCAGAAGCTCTTGATGATCGTGAAGATCTTCTCTTCCGCGCCGTCCATCGCCATCGTGTACTTGTCGTAGAAATCCGAATCCTCGTAGCACTTCAGCTCGACATTCTTCGCCTTCGCGAAAAGCTCCTTGTAGATGCCGCCGTAGAGCTTGACCGCGCCCAGCGGGAAGGTCACATTATCCACGTACTTTTCATACAGATTCAGCACGAAGAAGATCGCGCCCGTCATGATGATAAAGGTCATTACATTTCGGAAAGGCGCATCATTGTCCAGCGACTCGATGATCCTCCGCATGAAAATACCATCGAAGAACACCCATTCGAAGTACCCGAAGATCGCATAGAGCAATCCCGCGATCACCATGGCGCGGCTGTACTTCGACGCCAGCTTCATCGCAAAAATGTTGTTGTCGACCGTTCTACGGAAAGATAGTTTGTCCTTTTTCTTCTTGCTTGTTTCCGGCTTCTTATCGCCCGTACTGTGCGGCTTGGTCTCACCCGCCTCAGCCGTCTTCGAAGCCTCCTTTTTCTTAGCCATTTTATTTCCCTCTTATGTGTTTTGAAAACGTTTCCCCTGCTTCCTTTAAAAAGTCTAACACACGAGGTTGGGCAGTAACAGTTACCGCCAGTCTAATTTTTCGGAAAATCTATCCACACCATGCGTAAAGCCGAAAACCACACTAACAGTATCGCCGCCCGAAAAGCACCTGCCGTTCGTCGTACGTTCGTAAATCGCTGTTCTTTTTCGAACAATCTGCGAACCAGCCCCATTTTTCTCGAAAAGCACTTGTCGTTCGTCGTACGTTCGTAAATTGCTGCTTTTATTCGAACAATCTGCGAACCAGCCCTCTTCCTCCCGAAAATCACCCGCGCACACAACACCTCAGCCCGAAAAGCACTTCCCCTCCGTCCCCTCTTCACGCAAAAAAGGAGGGGACCCCTTTCGAGATCCCCTCCCGGTGTTCAAGCGCAATCAACGGCTATTGAACAAGGAATTCATAAATGCTTGGAAGGATTAATAGGTAGGCTCGATTAAACCATACTGGCCGTCTTTGCGCTTATAAACCACACAGACATTCCCACTCTGCGCATCCAGATAGACCAGGAAGCTGTGTCCGAGCATTTCCATCTGTAAGATAGCTTCGTCCGAATCCATCGGTACGAGCTCAAAAGACTTGCGCTTAATGATTTTCGGTTCGTTGTCCTCTTCTTCGTAATCCTCTTCAACGATATCATTGAGATAATTGTTGATGATCGGATAGTCCTTCTTCTGACGCTGGATACGTGTCTTCTGTTTCCTGATCTGCGACTCCAGCTTATCGACCGTACGGTCTACCGCATTCAGGATATCGTCGTCTTTTGCTTCTGCTCTGAAAATATGGTTCTGAAGTTTGAGTGTGATCTCCACTTTCTTCAGTTCTCTCTCCGGATGGATCTTAATGTTGAAAGATCCTTCTTCACCGAAGTACTTGTCGAATTTCGCGAGTTTGCCGGCGATTTTTTCCTCCAGACGCTTGCCGATCTTGATTCCGTTTCCCTGTGTCGTGATCTTCATATAA
>JAILHZ010000100.1 GCA_024695545.1 Clostridiales bacterium | reverse complement strand
TCCGCGCTCATCAGAACGACGTTGCCGCCTGCATCTTCCTTATACATCCTGTCATTGAATTCCATAAACGTCGCAACAAGCGAACTGTCACCCACGTGATTTGACTTCGCTACGATGAATCTGGAAACACTTTCCTTGGAGAACTCCACCTCATCCTCAGTGCTTTTCAAGTCGGAAGAAAGGTCATCGACCACCTTGCCGAGATCATTGCTTCCGATCGACTCCATCTCAAGCATTCCCTCACTTACACCGGTGACCTTAGTGATCTGATCGTCGAAGAAGTGGAATTTGTAAGTATCGATTTTTGTGGGTCCCTTGATCGTGCAGATATCCAACGTCGTCTCGAGATTTCCGAAGAAGACCGGAGTAAAGAGGCCGACCGTCTCTGCTTTCGGCGTCACGCTTCCGGAAAAATCGCCTTCCAGGATCCCCATCGAGACCAGTTTGTCTGTCGTCTCTTTCTCGAAAAGCTCAAAACTCGCGCCGATGTCCTGTACCGCCGCCACATACGCGTAGTCGATATACTTGGCATTCAGGATCCTGCCGACAACATACAACTCCCCCGGGGAAACAATAACTTTACTCTCGCTCATGCCCATACCCGCCTTCGCTTCAGTCGCGGGAAGCCTCATTCACCCAAAGACAACCCACAAGGTAATTTTACTATTTTTGCAGAAGCGATTTCATTAACAAATCGAAAACAAATAAGCAAATGAATCTCATCATCGAAGTTGATTCCTTTGACGATCACAACACGCATAGATTATAATTATCGAAAGGCGTGAAGATCACGGGTTCTTCTCTTCAATTCTGACCTTATAGCTATTTCCTTCAAGATCTTCCAGTTCTGCGTCAGGAGTGAAAAAGTAATTCAGCACATCCGGCCAGTAGGACATCTTCATCCGGTACTGATAGTGTGAGTTTTTACTTAGATATGCACTTACTGCCAGCATCGGACTGTGATGTAATTCTAAAAGCATGAAGAACCTCTTCTCATCAATATAGAAGACTTTATTGGTCTTGTACGGAAACTTCCAAACGTCGCCTTTATCAGATGTGATCACGACCTGACGTGTCTTATCCTTCACAAACGGAAGACCGTGAAGGCAGAATATCGAGCGCTTGATCTTAACATCATCTGCGGTCTTCATCGCCTCCTCAACTGTTTGTGGCGGCCGGTGATCCCAATCGACATAGACCGGCTTACTCTCTTTGACAGAAAGGATGGTTATCTCCCTGAGTTTATTCTCCGGCAGCGAGCCGGCCATTTTAACCGTATCTCCTACCTGAAGATCATTCGCTTTCCTGACCTCGTCATCATCCTCAAGTGTATTAAACGATATCGTCTTCGCGCGTGAAAAATCCGGCGCAATCAGCCATATCCCGTACGGCTTAGCTTTGCCGAGGACGTTCCAGAGCACCAGCTGTCCGGGTCTGTATCTATCGGTAAGATACTCGATCTCTTTCTCGCTGAAGTCGACCCTTGCTGTATATTTTAGCTTCTTCGCTTTCATAACTTCTACACGCTTTTCACATATCTGATTTCACGTTTATTCCATCGCTTAAAGATCTTCTCTTTTCCATCGGGATGGTAGTTGTTCTTCTCATAAAAACTGATTCCCATTCCGTTATCTTCCAGGACCCAGATCACGAGTTCCGAGCAGCCTTTTTCTTTACCTGTTTTCTCGAACAGATCAAGCAGTTCCGAGCCGATACCCTCACGTACAAAACCCGGATCGACATAGATAAAATGTAGTTCAAAGGCGTTCGTTTTATCTTCATCTTCACACATGCCGATGCCCATCATCGCCTTGACTACACCTGTATCCTGCGTCTCGTAAACATACAGTGCGAATCTCTTTTCCGATATCCATCTCTGGTAAACCGGGATGCGGTTCTCTACAGACATATCCCTGTATAAACACTCTTCGGAAACAACATTTCTATATGCGAATCGGCTGCTGGTAACCTCGATCTCTGCAATTCTTGCTGCGTCATTAACTGTTGCTTCACGAATCATTTTCAGTTCACCTCACAATGAATTTGATTTCTTCAGATTCGATTATACAGCATTCTCCCGTAAGCGGGCAGGTGCTTTTCGGGTATTACACTACGGGTATACTTAAGCTGGTGACTCGTCATCCGGAACAGTTCTGCTCTCGGTGTAAAAAGCACTCCTTTGCTTCTGCATCTTGTTTGTTTTCAAACTGCATACGGCGTATCCGCTTCCTGCAACGAAGAGATAAACCAATATAAACGCGAACCCGAGCAGGGCAGCAAATGATTCATCTATACGCTTTATCAGAATAACGATAAACATGATCCCCAGCGCGGCGATCAGGAAGAACGGGATGTATTTCGCAGACAGTTTTACAGCACCGATCGTAGCAGTGAGGCTCAGGAAAACCCCGAGCGCAAGGATAACGCATTCAAGAATTACAAATACCTTTCTCATACATCGACCAACTTTCACTGAAATATGAAGTTACTATATAGACTTTCTTACAGCTTACTTTTTTCACCGGCTTTGGGGAATTTCAGTATTTAATCGGTATGTCCAGTAACTTCCTCTTCGCTCTTTAATCAGCTTTCCCTCCGCTGTCCACTCGCGAAGCAGACGGCTTGCCGTCGCAGTAGATACATCCAGGAGATTCTGGAGATCCGCATTCCGAATATTCTTATGTTTTTTCAGCCACTTCTCAACAATTCCCCAGCGATCTTCTGTAACCGGCTTTACTGAAATCAGGCTTGTTGATTCGGTTGCGCTGATTGCTTCAAGGATCGCTGATTTAATAGCGTTTAACATATAAGTTACGAACGGAGTCGCGTCTGCTTCCTGATTCGAGGAATTTATTGCTTCATAGTACTCCGCCTGCCGGTCATGAATGATTGACTCAACCGGAAGCCAGGCAAACACAGGCTGCCACTTCGCAAGCAGAAGCGTATGCCAAAGACGCCCGATACGTCCGTTACCGTCAGAAAAAGGATGGATCACTTCAAATTCATAATGAAATATGCAGCTCTTGATCAGCATCGGCACATCACTGCTTTTCACCCAGTCCAGAAGATTTCCTACCATATCCGGAATATACTGGGGAAGTGTTCCGAAATGAAGGATCTGCCCTCTGGAATCAACCACGCCCACGTTACCGCTTCGAAACGTTCCCGCTTCATCGGCAAGTCCGCGTACCATGATGCCATGTGCTTTTAGAAGATCATCAACAGCAAAGGGATCTAATGCTTCAAGATGTTCGTAGATTTCATATGCATTCTTTACTTCGGCGATATCCTTGGGGGGCGCGATGACTCTTTTCCCATTGAGAACATCCGTTACCTGAGTCAGACTCAGTGTATTCTGCTCGATTGCAAGCGAAGAATATACCGATCGGATCCGATTTGTTCTTCTAAGTACCGGGCTTGATGACAGCGCGGAAGAATTGCTGATCCGTCCAACCAATTCTCCAATCTCAACAACAAGCGAGAGAATTTCATTTGTGATCGTAAAAGGCGGCTGATAGGGCATTAAAGACATTCATCTCCTGTTCTTCATACTATCATCATACTATCATCATTCTGTCACATGATCACACGATAATCAAGTAATCTTCCCACTTTGTTCTGAAGTAATATATTCAAACGATATCGATTGCCACTCGTGATAGAATATATGCATGCATTATCCATGGAGGAACCCTCTGATCTCATGAAGATTTATTTCGCCCCGCTCGAAGGTGTGACAACTTATATATTCCGCAATGCTTATCACGCGATCTACGGCCACATCGACAAGTACTTCGCGCCTTTCATTTCTCCTGCGGATAACTGTCCGATGACGCCACGGGAGAGAAAGGATATCACCCCTGAGAATAATAAAGGGATACACCTGGTTCCCCAGATCCTCACATGCAGATCCGACCACTTTATCGAAGCGGCAAAAGAACTGCAGAAAATGGGATACAGCGAGGTCAATCTGAATCTCGGATGCCCGTCGGGAACCGTCTGCGCGAAGGGCAAGGGATCCGGTTTTCTACAGGACACCTCCGCACTTTCGAAGTTTCTTGACGACATCTACTCCTACTCCGAATCTGAGAACATGAAGATATCGATCAAAACGCGCCTTGGCTACCAGGGTCCGGAAGAATTCTATGATCTTCTCGAGATCTTTAACACCTTCCCTGTAAGCGAACTGATCGTCCATCCCAGGATCCGGACTGAGTTTTATAAAGGAGAACCTCGAAAAGAATACTTCGCGTATGCGCTGGAGCATGCCAAATGTCCTCTCGTGTATAACGGAAATATCTTTTCCTGCAAAGACTACGAAGATTATTCAGTAGCTTTCGACTGCGACCTTGATCCCGTAATGACAGGCAGAGGCCTGGTATCCGATCCTTCCCTTGCAGATAAGCTGAAAGGCTTCACATCGGAGATGGATTTTGCCAAGCTTAAGAAACTGCACGACACCATTTACCATGAGTATCAGAAGGTCCTGTCACCTGACATCAACGTCCTTTATAAGATGAGGGAGCTGTGGACATACTGGCAAGTGCTTTTCGACGGGAAAGAGCGAGATATCAAACGTCTTCTGAAAGCGAAGAAATATGCCGAATACGAGGACATCGCAAACCGCATTCTGGAGGCTGCCTGAATCAAAACACAAAAATCCCTTGCGGACTTTCGAAGGCTCGAATCGCCGGCGTCGCTGCAAGGGATATTTCTTTTGGTGCGGATGACAGGTCTAAATGTAACCACGTCCGATTCTCAATAGTTTCCGGGTTTCATACCCCGTTTTTACCCCAGGTTTTTGATACTTAGATATACTGTTCCGCCCACTCCTTAAGACTTACTTCTGATGTGGAAGGAGCAAACTTCTTACCGTCCTTTACGATTGCTGCCGGAGCTAATGCCTGCATGTTCTTATAAGAATCACCAAGCCCCGATCCTCCGGATGTGGCAAACGGGATAACTGTCTTTCCTCTGAAATCGTAGCTTTCCATAAAAGTATCAATGATCGACGGTTCCCTGTACCACCAGATCGGGAATCCTACGAATACCGTGTCATACTGCTCCATGTTCTCGACTTTCGTTCCGATGGCCGGACGACAGGATCTGTCTTTCATCTCGACTGTGCTTCTGGATTTTTTATCCATCCAGTTCAGATCCTCGTCTGTGTATGGAACCTCCGGAGCGATCTCATAAAGATCTGCGCCGATTGCTTGGGCAAGGTTTTCTGCTACCTTCGCTGTTACTCCGCTTGCACTGAAATATGCTACTAATGCTTTTGTCATAGTCATTACCTCCGATTAAATACTGATACTGATCGTCACATCTGCTGAGCCAAGAAGATCTGTAAGCTTTGCTTCGCTCATACCCTGTATCTTTCCAAGTCTGGTGTAACTCCAGGAGTTCGAGCCGTAAAAGACTACGATCTGATTTCCGGAATAAAGAACGATATCGCCAGCTGAAGTTGTCATCTGCTCATCGTTTCTCGGAAGACTTGTTCCAAGCGATCCTACCTGTTCAAATCCGCCGTACTTCGACATTTCAATCGTTATCGGAGCACTCGAGCACAGGTCTTTAAGGGCAGCAGCCGATTCGTTCTCTTCCCATTCCACTTTAATGGTCTGATCATTGATCTTAAGTACCATATCGCTCTCTTCTTTCATGCTCTCGATCCGCTCTTTTACTTCGTCTTCACTGCTTGTTGCCATAGTGTCCGATGCCTGAGTCGTCGTTTCCTCCGTTGTCGTCTCAATTACTGCCGTAGACGATGTAGTTGTTTCGGAAGAACTGCTCTCTTTGGTGGACTTACTGCAGGCCACAAGCGTAACTACCATACTCAGGCAGCATATAACAGAAACGAGTCTTTTCATCATGTCATCACCTTACAAGCTTTCCTTCAGGATCTGCTTCACTTCATCCTTCGTAAGTACCTTGTAGCCACCCTCGAGGATGAATGTCGCGTCGGCGATTCCATCGATCATGTCTTCTGTAGCTCCGAGTTCGGAAAGACTCATCGCGACACCGATTCTACGCATCCACTTCTCCATCTCCTGAAGACCTTCTTCCGCAATCTGTTCGTCTGTCTTTCCGGAAGGAGAAACATTCCATACTTCCTCTGCAAAGCGGACAAACTTCTTTAGTCCGTAAGGCAAGATGTATCGATAATATGGAAGAGAGACGGCAGACAGTGTCATACCGTGGGTCGCGTCGGTGTAAGCGCCTGCAGCCTGGCCGAGCATATGCACCATCCAGTCGGTCGTCTTACCTTTTGCGATAAGGGTATTCAACGCCCATGTCGCTGTCCACATGATGTTGGATCTTGCTTCGTAATCCTCCGGATTCTCGATCGCGATCAGAGAACTGTGTACAACGGACTTCATCAGAGCTTCCGAGAGATAATCACTCGTGTTATCGTCTTCACCTGAGAAGTACTGTTCGCAGATGTGATTAAAGATATCGTAGATACCCGCTACCATCTGTCTCTTCGGAAGAGAGAAAGTATATTTCGGATTCAGGATCGAAAACTTCGGCATGACTTCTTCACCGAAAACGTGGCCGACCTTCAGTTTCTGTTCATGGTTCGTAATGACGGAACCCGCGTTCATCTCGGAACCCGTGCCGGCCATAGTCAGCACGCATCCGACAGGAACGATCTCACATGTCGGCTCTTCAAAACGGATATAGTATTTGTCCCATGGATCCTCGTCACAGTGAACGGAAACGGATACCGCCTTCGCGTAGTCGCAGCAGGAACCGCCACCTACTGCAAGAAGCAGATCGACTTTGTTGTCACGCGCGATCTTGATGCCTTCACGGAGCTTTTCGACCGTCGGATTCGGCATAACACCGCCATCCTCCACGATCGTTTTTCCGTTATCCTTAAGGATCTTCACGATCTCATCGTAGAGACCGTTCTTCTTGATCGAACCGCCGCCATAGATGAGTTGGACGTTCTCTCCGTATTTCGGAAGTTCCTCGTTTAAAAACTGAAGTGAATCATCTCCGAAATAGAGCTTTGTTGCGTTCCTATAACTGAAATTACCTAACATGTTTTACTCCTCCTCGCAATCGTCCCAGGAAAGGACACCTGTCTTAAGTGCTACATCGTATTTTGAGATCTTGTAATTCAGACGGTCCATCGTCACCTGGTATTTATCCAGCTGTTTCTGGATCTCTTCTCGTGCTTCGGCAAGGATATCTCTTCTTGCTTGAAAAGTACTGTCGCCCAATTGGAATAGCCTTACATACTCTGCCAGCATCTCGACGGAAACTCCGGCGTTTCTCATACAGATGGCATTTTCGACCCAGGCGACGTCTTCGTCCGTATAATCACGGATGCCGCCTTTCGTTCTGTGCACCTCGGGAATCACGCCGACACGTTCATAGTAGCGAAGCGTATCGGGCGTAATATCGAACTTCTCGCACACTTCTTTTATCGTCATTGGGAGTACCTCCTTGCAGAATTTTCCTGATCACAAGTTCATTCTACAACTTGGAGTTAACTCTAAGTCAAGGGTTGTTTCAAAAAATTATCGGCTCCCCGTGGAAAATCACGAAGAGCCGATTTTGGTGCGGATGACAGGACTTGAACCTGCACACTTTCGTACCAGAACCTAAATCTGGCGTGTCTGCCAATTTCACCACATCCGCAAGAAAAAGCATGAAGTGATGTTACCATTTTTCAGGGGTTTGGTCAAACGTAGTATAATAGGGAAAGAACGAATTTCGGGGAGACGTTTCATGAGGATCGATTCACAGGAATACCGGATGATCTGGGGTGCTGCCATGCTGTCGCTGATCGCACAGGGCATCGCTATTACCATCCTGTTCAGCATGTTTTCCGGCGTCGCGATCATGACGGCAGGACTCGTTCTTCTGAACTTCTCCTGCTTTTCCGGGAGCACATATAAGCGCATCTTTGCAGTCCTGATGATTGTTCTGGAAGTTGCAGCCGCGATCATCTGTCCCTACTGGTTTATCGGACTTCTCGCCATTCCTGCGGTCTCATGCACCTGGATTCTCAGTTTGAAGTTCTGCCACTTCTTTAACCTCATTTTTGCACTTGGCGGCTGGATCCTTCAGATCACGCGCACGGAGATCTCGCCGCTTATGGCAGTTCTCTACCTTTGTATCGTCATTGCCGCCTATGTGATCTGGGAAAGCTTTTTCTATTTTCTCCGCCGGTCCGCACTTACCGGTGATAAGCTCCGGCAGGCACTGACTGCCGCGGCGGTCGAGGCGCTCGAGCAGAGATCACTCCGCGAGGAGATTGCGAAGAATCAGAAGGTCAACGAGAATAATGCACGTCTCGAGGAGCGTGAGCGTATCTCGAGAGACATCCACAACTACGTCGGGCACACGCTTTCCGCGGCGACCGTGACACTGGATGCCGCCTCTCTTCTGGTTCCTTCCGATAAGGAAAAAGCACTGGAGAAGATTGATTCTGCGAATTCCCGTGTTCACGAGGCGATCTCTTCGGTAAGAAGCGTCGTCCGCACACTGGATGCAGAGGATGACCGTATCGCCCTCGATGACTATCTTCTTTCTCTGGATAAGTTGATCGACGAGTTCAAATCCGACACGGCCTACAAGGTCTACCATAACTTCTCGCAGATCAAATCGAAGACGAGGATCCCGATCCAGACGGCATCGTTTCTCTCCTCTTCCCTTTCCGAGCTTCTCACGAACGGTGTCAAGCACGGACACGCCGATCTTTTCGTGATCACGCTGATCCTGGATACCGGACATATCCGTCTGAAGGTGCAGGACAACGGCTCGGGCTGGGGCAAGCTTGATTTCAACGAGAAAAAACTGCGGCTCAACAATGGTTTCGGGCTGCGCAAGATAAGAGATTATACCGAGGGCTGCGGCGGCAGCTTCGAGATCGAGAGCGAGGATGGATTCACCGTGAACCTGTCCCTGCCGTTTGAGGAGGAAAATACATGACGAAGATACTTCTTGTGGATGATGAACCGCTCCTTCTGGAAAGCCTGGAGATCATCCTCACACTTTCCGCGGACTATGAGGTCATCGGCAAGGCCGGCAACGGTGTCGAGGCACTGGAGCTCCTTTCGAAGGACACGCCTGACCTGATGCTCGTCGATCTTAATATGCCGGGCATGGGCGGCATCGAGCTGATCCCGAAGGTCCATGCCGATCATCCGCAGATCAAGATCATCGTTCTGACGACCTTCTACGACGAAAAAAGCATCGCCCACGCGATTGCGGGCGGTGCCTGCGGCTACATCCTTAAAGACTCCGGTAAGGATGCGATCCTCGATGCCATTTCACAGGCGCTCCGCGGTCAGAGCGTCCTCGATCTGAAGGTCATGCAGAAGTTAAATTCCATGCTTGCTTCGGGAACTATCGAAGGCAGTTCTTCCGGAACCAACACTTCTTCCGGCAGTGTCAAAAGCACTGACGCCGCATCCGGATCTTCCGCCGCGGGATCCCGCGCAAACGCAGAGACGATCAATCTGGACGACTATGGCATGACAGAACGCGAAAAAGAGATATGCCGCCTGATCTCTGAAGGCTGCACCAATTCACAGATCGCATCGATCCTTTTCATCAGTGAGGGAACGGTAAAGAATTACGTGTCAACGATCTACGATAAACTCGGCGAGCATGACCGGACCAAAGTCGTGCTCATGCTCACCCGCTGCAAGTTCTAGTGCTTTTCACGAAGGATCAGTCGTAGAGGACTTCTTCCATATCCATGAAATCGGCTCTTCTCATGAAGTCATAGAATTCTTCGGAGAGATCACTTCCCGATTCGCCATTGAACGAAACATAGGTGACCACACTTCCTTCGATTTTCACATAGGCTCCGAACAGTGAATCGTCATATTCGATCATGTAGGCATATTCGTTTTCACCCCTTGTATCCGAGCCGTATTCCGCTTTACGGAACTGGCGGTAATCACTAATAAACATATCTCCTTCGCCGACGATTGACTCATATAAATAGTAAGCAAACTGCTCTTCAGTATATTCATAAACTCTTGCTTCCATCTCGTTTTGTTTATCTTCCTTCTTGAACATAAACATGTGATCGAGCGAACTGGCTCCCCCGCTTATATTGGTATAATCATCGAATTCCGATTTTACGAGTTCTTCCTGGTCGAATTCAACGTATTTGCCAACATCAAACTTCACTCCCGATTGGAGATGTCCATTGATGAAGCGCTTCTTCTCTTTATCCGTCATTTCATCTGCATCACAGCAGCGTTCAGCATTTTTCTCGATATTCGCCGACGATTCTTTATAAAACTCGACATTCATCTGTCTTGATTCGGAATAGTACTTGGATGGATCATCCCGATAATCATCGATCAGATCCTGAAGATCACGAAGGCCGGCTTCACGCATGAACTCGAGATAATCATCCAGATCATCATACATACCGGAAAATGAAACCTTAGTAACAAGATTCCCATTTCGAACCAGATAATAAACTCCACTGTATTCCGAGTGATCGTATATGGTCGCATACTCCTGCTTGCCATCGATCAGTACATCCTGGTTACTGCCCTCCCGCAATTCTTCGAAAAGATCCTGCGCTGCCTGCGAACTTGTAAGTTCCATAACATAAGCATACAAGTCAGTTTTGCTCACGTAGATATAGACTTTAGTTTCGTTGCGGACTTGTTCAGAATCAATGCTCTCAAAATTATCACAAAAGTCATATTTCTCGATTTCATCTGATGTAAGAGAGACACTATACCATGTGCTGTAAAAATCTTCTCCACGAAGATACTGTTTTTTCTCTTTTCCGGTCAGTTCTTGCACACTGAAAACATCTTCCGCCGCCTGGAGCATTTTATTACTCGCATCCAGATAACTCTGAGCCTTCGAGCATCCGACGGTGTTCAGCAGCATCAATATGGCTAAAGAAAATGAAGCTAACTTTTTCATACTATCCCCCCAAGGATCAGTCTTCAAGATCCCCCTTTAAAAGTGCTTCCATATCAGTATATTCCGCTTCGCGCATAAAGTCGTAGAACTCTTCGAGAAGATCATTTTCAGGATATCCAGTGAACGAAACTGCCGTTAAGAGATTTCCGTCCACATGGAAGTAACCGGACTTGCAGTAACCGTCCACCATAGCGATAAACGCGAGTGTATCATCCTTATCTTCGTCCGTAGCAAATTCACCGTCCGAAGATCTCTTCCATTTGTGTTTCTGGCTGTCGAGATCGATCATGTCCTTATAGTAATCCAAGAGTTCCTGAGCTGCGTCCTTATTCGTTAACTCGAGCACACGGGCCGTGATCATATTTGACGAATCCGACTTGAGGAAGACCGTGATGTTCTTTACATCTTCCGAATCAAGTTCACCATAATCCCTCTCGTCAAACTCGATATTCTCAAGGTCATCCGAATTATAAGTTGCGTAGAGGCCTTCTCCGTCTGTACTGCCCGAGAGCTTCAGATTTCTCTTTGTATATTTCTTTCTCAGCGACTTGCCCATCACTGCCGCGTCACAGCAGTTCTCTGCCGCCGCGATCAGTTTCTCCTCGGCTTTCTTAAACTTCTTTCCGGAAGAAGAACAGCCCACAGCGCCCACGGTCATCATGACCGCAAGCGCCAGCGCAACAATTCTTTTCACTCTCATTTCTCCGGAAGTCCTCAGGTTAAGCATGGATCAATCTTCCTCGTCCTCTGCCTCGTCGTCTTCCTCTTCGTCCTCTTCTTCCTCATCCGAATCATTTTCCATGAATTCTTCCAAGTCCGTGTACTTCATTTCACTTAAGAATTCACAGAACTCATCGTAGAGATCATCTTTGAGATTTCCCGAAAAACTTAATGCTATATACTGTTTTCCGTTTGCAAAACTATAGCCATATGCAGAAATGTTATACATATCGTAGTAGTACATCATCTTGCCGTCATTTTCTTCAATCGTAAAATCATCTCCACCGAATTGTTTTTTCAAATTCTTTATGGACTTTTTCGTAGACTTATAAGCTTTTTCAGAATACTCCTCGCCATCAAGTTCCATCATTGTGATTTGCATCGTGGATTTACCTTCAGACTTCTGGAACATAAACATGTTCTTTATCTTATCAGACGGAATCTCGGGATCATCATCTTCATCAAAATCCATACCCTCAATATCATCCGCCGTCACAGTTACATAATAACTCTTTTTAAAATAATCCCCGGGATCTTCCATGTTGTTCTTGAGAAGTTTCTTCTTTGTCTTCTCAGGCATCGCTTCTGCGTCACAGCACTTTTCCAGAGCAGCGATCATTTTCTTCTTATCACTGCTGAAACCGCTGCTTTTCGAGCAGCCTGCGAGACTGAAAACCATGGACAATACTAATGCAACCGATAATACCTTTTTCATACTTTTCTCTCCTGTCTTAATCTTCTTCGCTATCTTCCATCAGCGCTTCCATATCATAGAAGCCGGCCTCATTCATAAATGCATAATACTCATCTAGAATATCATCATCCTTACCACTCCCAACATACTGAGTCATGGTCACCACATTTCCCTTGATGTTCAGATAACATCCTGACGTCTGCCGGCGGCCTCCCCTTTCAGAAGCCATCTGATACATCACAGCAACCAGATCATCTTCCGAAACGATGCCGTAATCCGCCTTGGCATTCTTCAACTCTTTCTTCATTTGCTTTATCCTCAGACCGTCCTCGAGAGTATCGAAGTAATCCTGCGCGGTTTCCTTGTCATTCATTTCCACCACGGCAACATGCATCTGTTCGTTTCCCTCTTCTTTTATATAGAACAGAATGTTCTTGCAGTCTTCCATATTGAAATCAAACTCATCTTCGACATCATCATCGACATCGATATCTTCCAGATCTTCTGCGGTCAGGACAACATATTTACCATCACTCAGAAGATTATCGGCGGTTTCCATGTTGTTCTTGATGAGCTTCTTTTTCGTCTTCTCACTGGCTTCCTCAGCGTCGCAGGTTTTTTCCAAAGCACTGACCGTTTTCTTTTTAATGCTTCCGAAGCCGCTGCTCTTCGAGCAGCCGGCCAGGCTCAGAACCATGGTCAAAACCAATGCACACGATACTAACTTCTTCATCAATCATCTTCCTCCTCTTCAATAAGCGTCTCGGTATCATAAAAACCGGCTTCTCTTGCATAATCAAAGAACTCTTCACACACATCTGAATCGTACTTTCCGGTGTACTGGGAAACGATAACTACTTTCCCGTCCTTCTTGATATAGCAGCTCTGGAGTGCGTTCTTCTCTTCAGAATACAGAATTGCCGCCAGCATATTGTCATCCTCTTCAAAGCCATATTCAGCGTCCTGGTTTCTCGCGAGTTTCTTTAGTTTTTTCTCTGTAGTGCCATAACGCTCCAGCATGTATTCGTAAAGATCATCAACTGCTGCTTTGTCAGACATCTCGTAGATCTCTGTCATCGTGCAGGGTCTTGATCTCTCCGACTTAATAAACAGGAAAATATTCCGTATCTCCTCAGGGTCAAAGTCTGCATCTTCACCGAAATCAATTTCCTCGATATCCCCTTCGTCCAGTGTTACATAAACACCGTCCTGGAAATCCGAATCGCCGAAATCAAAATCATCATCATCCATGATTTTCTTTTTCTGCTTCTTTGTAGCTTCCTCGGCGCCGTATACATTCTCGGCCGCCTTCGTTACCTTTTTGACAGTGCCGCTAAAGCCCGCGCTTCCTTTCGAACAGCCGGCAAGGCTCAGAACCATAGTCAGAACCAGTGCACACGATACTAATCTCTTCATTTTTTCTCCTTGCGAATGCTGAAAAAGCACCCCGATAATACCCAATTTACCTCCGCGCGTCTTGTCTACGCCCGTATACGAAAATTATATCACATCCGTGTCCTTTCATTCGTTATTCCCTAAGGTGTTCCCGAAATCTTTACAATCTCTTAGCGAAGTACGGCCCGTCATGTATTACAATAGATACATGAGATTTCTTCACACTGCGGCATCACGCTTATTTGCTTTGCCGGATATGCGGTCTGAAGGAAAAAGGAGAAAGAAATGAACGAAGAAGAAAATATGCTGTTCCCGGTGGGAATGGATAATAGTTTAGCAACTTATAGAGAGGATTTTGTCCGCGAGAACCTGATGTCGGACTCTTTCCTCGATTTCGTAGAAGAAAACACCAAGCCGATCGACCAGCTTTTCGCCTACTACCAGTGCGCGATCATGGAGGTCGAGACAAAGTTCAGAGTTCTCGACGAGTCTCTCTCTGTCGAACTCGAAAGAAACCCGATCGAGAGCATCAAGTCTCGTGTGAAGTCCGTGGACAGTCTTCTCAGAAAGATTAAAAAGAAGAACATTCCTCTGAACCTTGCGGCCATCGAGGAGAACATCAATGACGTCGCCGGCGTTCGTGTCATCTGTTCATTCCCGGACGATATCTACGAGATTGCCAGTGCTTTTCTCGCACAGGACGACATCACCTTGATCTCACGGAAAGACTACATCAAGGACCCGAAACCGAGCGGATACCGCAGTCTTCACCTGATCGTTGAGGTGCCGATCTTCCTTAAGAACGAGAAGCGTAACATGAAGGTCGAGGTACAGTTCAGGACTATCGCAATGGATTTCTGGGCGAGCCTTGAGCACAAGCTGCACTACAAGCACGATCTTCCGCCGGAGCGCGCAAAAGCACTGGCCGACGAGCTTCGTGACTGCGCCGAGCGCATAGAAGAACTCGACCTGCGGATGCAGGCCGTTAGAAACGAGTGTCACCAGTAAGTGATGGGGATTAGTCCTCGTCGAGTCTCAGTACGCTCATGAAGGCTTCCTGCGGCACTTCGACAGAACCTACCTGACGCATGCGCTTCTTACCTTCCTTCTGCTTCTCGAGGAGTTTCTTCTTACGGGTAATATCACCGCCGTAGCACTTCGCGAGAACATCCTTACGGAAAGCTCTGATCGTCTCACGGGCAATAACTTTGCCGCCGATCGCCGCCTGTACCGGAACCTCGAACTGCTGTCTCGGAATATTCTCTTTCAGTTTCTCCGTCATCTTACGTCCGCGCGCATAGGCCTTATCCTTATGCACGATGAACGAAAGCGCATCGACGATGTCACCGTTCAAGAGGATATCGAGTTTCACGAGGTCGCTCTTCTGGTAGCCTTCCAGCTCGTAGTCAAGAGACCCGTAACCGCGTGTTCTGGACTTCAGCGCATCGAAGAAGTCGTAGATGATCTCATTTAAAGGCATCTTATAGTGGAGCATAACACGGATATCGTCCATGTACTCCATGTTGATATACTCGCCGCGTCTGTCCTGGCAGAGCTCCATGAGGTTGCCGACGTATTCCTTCGGCGTCATGATCGTCGCCTTAACAATCGGCTCCTCCATGTAGTCGATTTCCGCGGGATCCGGCATATTTGTCGGGTTATCCATGCGGATACACTCACCGGCAGTCGTATACACCTTATACACTACAGACGGAGCCGTAGAAATGAGGTCGAGATTGAACTCTCTTTCCAGTCTTTCCTGAATAACTTCATAGTGGAGAAGGCCCAGGAAACCGCAGCGGAATCCGAATCCGAGAGCCGCCGATGTCTCCGCTTCAAAAGAGAGAGCTGCATCGTTGAGCTGGAGCTTCTCAAGTGCATCACGAAGGTCCGGATACTTCGCGCCATCTACAGGATAAAGTCCGCAGAATACCATCTGCTGGATCGGCTTATATCCCTGAAGCGGCTCGTCGGCAGGATCATCTGCCAGCGTGACGGTGTCGCCCGGAGCGGTATCTCTTACGTTCTTGATTGACGCGCAGATATAACCTACCTCGCCGGTCAGAAGTGCTTTTGACGGAACAAATTCACCCGGGTGGAAGTATCCCAGTTCGGTAACTACAAACTCCGCACCGGTATTCATCATGCGGATCTTATCGCCCAGTTTGACAGAGCCTTCCTTGACGCGGACATTTACGATAACGCCCTTATACGGGTCGTACTTCGAGTCAAAGATCAGCGCGCGAAGAGGCTTGTTCTCGTCTCCGTTCGGCGGCGGCAGGAACTTGACGATGCCCTCAAGAACTTCGTCAATACCGGTATTATTCTTCGCGGAGATCAACGGTGCTTCCGAAGCATCGAGTCCGATAACATCTTCGATCTCTTTCTTAACTTCCTCCGGCTGCGCCGACGGAAGATCGATCTTATTAATGACCGGAAGGATCTCCAGGTTGGCGTCAACAGCCAGATAGGCATTGGCAAGCGTCTGCGCCTCGATACCCTGCGCTGCGTCAACGATCAGGATCGCGCCGTCGCATGCCGCGAGGCTTCTGCTTACCTCATAGTTAAAGTCGACGTGACCGGGAGTGTCGATGAGGTTTAAGATATACTCCTCACCATCCTTAGCCTTATAGCACAGTCTTGTGGACTGGGACTTGATCGTGATACCACGCTCACGCTCGATATCCATATTATCGAGGATCTGGTTCTGCATCTCGCGTGATTCGACCACACCGGTATTCTCGATCAAGCGGTCAGCAAGAGTGCTTTTACCGTGGTCAATGTGAGCGACGATACAGAAATTACGAATTTTTTCCTGTCTTTCCATGTTCAGTTTCTTGTGTTTCCTATTATGTTTCTTTTTCGTTTTTATCCGAAGAACTTCATCTTATTGAACGGATAGATGCGCATGAGGACCTTCGCCTCGATCTGCTTCTTCTTAAATGGACCCATGCGGCGGGAATCGTTACTTCCGCCACGGTTATCACCCATGCAGTAGTACTCGTCCGGTCCGAGTGTGACCTCAGCGTAACCGCGGCTCTGTCCCTCCATACCGACATAAGTCATCGTGCCGGTCGGCAGATAATCGGACTCGTCAAGGAGCTGGCCGTTAATGTAAACATTGCCGTCCTCGATTTTGATCGTCTCGCCCGGAAGACCGATGATACGCTTAATAAGGTTCTCATCGTGAGAGTAACCTTCCATACCCTTCGCATCGATCGTGACGATGTCGCCGCGGTCAAGATTGCCGGTGTAGATGGAGATCATTTCAACAAAAACAGCGTCTCCAGAATAGAGCGTCGGCTCCATGGAGCTGCCGTATACGTCGTTTCTCTGGATAACAAATACGACAAGCAGGATACCGATCAGAAGACCGATCGCCACGAACTTAACGGTGTCGAAGAACATGTAAAGCGCGCTCTTCTCCTTCTCGGATTCTTCCTTATCTTTCTTCTCGTCATCCGACTCTTCAGCTTCCTCGGCAACCTCTTCAGATGTTTCCTCAACGTCGTCCGACTTCTTCTTTTTCTTCTTGCCCTTTTCCTCGGCAACAACAGCAGCTACCGTTTCTTCTTCGGTTTCTTCTTTAGTTTCTTCTTTGGTTTCTTCGTCTGCTGTCTCGTCGGATTCTTCATCGGATTCTTCATCGGATTCTTCATCAGTTTCTTCTGTTTCAGAGTCTTCCTCTTCAGCTTCCTCGGCAACCTCTACTGCCGTCTCGGTGACTTCTTCTGCCGTCTCGACGACTTCCTCAGTTACATCTTCAGCGCTCTCGGAAACTTCTTCCGTAACAGCATCAACTTCTTCCTTAGGCTCTTCAAAAGAACTGTCGACTTCGAGTTTATCCGTTAACTTGTCGAGCGGATCGTCTTCCTTCGCATCCGGAATGATAGCCAGGCACTCTTCAATAGACTTCAGATCGGAAACAGGCTCTTCGGTATCAGCAACCTCTGCAGAACTCACCAAATCACTCACCTCAGCAGCCTCATCGGTGACGTTTTCGGTGAATTCCTCGACTGCCTCTTCGACTGATTCTGCCTCTTCCGCAACTTCCTCAGCCGCTTCTTCAGCAGTCTCTTCAACAGATTCAGCCGCATCGACAGTCTCTTCAACTGTTTCCTCAACCTCCGAAACTACATCCTTCTCTGGTTCTTTATCCTTATGTCCGAAAAAGTGCTTTTTCATTCGTTCCTCCAGACAGTTCAAATCATCTTTTCATGCGCCACAACGCGCTATTCTTCATGCGCAGAAGCGCGTTCAGTTTACTTGCCCCATGACCGGATCGCATCTGCGAGTCCGGAAAGCTCGATCTCCTTCTCTGTGCCGTCAGCCATCGCCTTGAGATTGGCCTTGCCGGAAGAGATCTCGTCATCGCCGAGAACCAGCAGGAACGGGATGCCCGTCTTGCCGGCGTACTTCATCTGCGCACGGAAAGATCTTCCCATCAGGTCGATCTCGCAGCCGATGCCCTGCTTACGGAGAGCAAACGCGATCTTCTGTGCCTCGATCTGTGTCTCGGATGAAAGGTTTGCGATGTAAAGCTGTACCTTCTGATCTTTCTCGATCTCGATACCCTGAGCTTCCATCTCAAGAAGGAATCTCTCGGCACCCATGGCAAATCCGATACCCGGAGTCGGCTGTCCGCCGATCTCAGAAACGAGTCCGTCGTAGCGTCCGCCGCCGCAGATCGTACCCTGCGAGCCGACGTTCTCGGACTTGAATTCGAATACCGTACGTGTGTAATAGTCGAGACCGCGGACGATACCGGAATCGATCTCATAGTTAATGCCCAGTGCCTCAAGGTTCGCCTTCAGACCTTCAAAATGTGTCTTGCAGTCATCGCAAAGATAATCGATCAGGCGGGGTGCACCGGCAGCGATTGCACCGCACTTCTCTTCCTTACAGTCGATCATGCGCAGCGGGTTCTTCTCGAAACGCGACTGGCAGTCCTCACAGAGCTCGGAAAGGTGCGGACGGAAATAATCCTTCAGGATCTTGTTATATTCAGCGCGGCAGGTCGGGCAGCCGATGCTATTGATGCACAGCTTCGTCTTCTTTAAGCCCATGCGCTCGAAAAACGCGACCAGGATGCTGATGATCTCAGCATCGATTGCCGGTCCCTCAGCACCGAAAGCCTCCACGCCGAACTGGTGGAATTCACGATAGCGGCCCTTCTGCATCTTCTCGTAGCGGAAAGCCGTGATGTTATAGAAAAGTCTGACTGGGCTCGGAAGCGAAGACATGCCGTTCTCGACAAAGCTTCTGACTACGCCCGCGGTTCCCTCCGGACGGAGCGTGATCGAACGGCCGCCCTTGTCCTCGAAGGTATACATCTCTTTCTGTACCACATCGGTGGTGTCGCCGACGGATCTCAGGAACAGGTCCGTCTGCTCAAATGTCGGGATACGGATCTCGTTATATCCATATTGTCCGCAAATTTCTGCAAAAGCACTCTCCGCTTTCTGCCATTTGTAGACTTCCTCCGGCAGAATATCTTTGGTGCCCTTCTGACAACTGTATTTCATAAAGTTTCTCACTCTCTTTCATCTAAACAATTTATTATACACTAAAACAGTGCTTTTCGATAGTCCGAAGCCCGAAATTCGGCATCTTCGGTCTATTTACGGTCATATCATTCAAGCTCGCTCCGATATACCAGCATCGCCAGTACCGCAGGCGCCGCCGTCTCCGTGCGAAGGATCCGCTTCCCAAGGGTGACAAGCTTCGCGCCATGGTCCTCAGCAAGCTTCGCCTCTTCCTCGGCAAAACCGCCCTCCGGCCCGATGAATATCGCGATCTTCGGATGCTTTTCAAAATCCACATCCCTGAGGATCTTTCCGAGGTTTCCCTCTCTCTCCTCTTCCCATGGGAAAAGCACTAGATCGCAGTTTTCCTGCGCTTCTTTCAGGGCGGCTTCCAGGCTCAACACTGCGCCTACTTCCGGAACGATCCCTCTGCCGCACTGTCTTGCAGCCTCGAGGGCGATCGCCTGCCAGCGCTCACGCTTATTGTCCTTCCCGTCCTTGATTTTCACGATCGATCGGCTGCACGCGGTTGGCACATACCTTGTCACGCCCAGTTCGACGGACTTCTGGATCGACAGATCCATCCGCTCGCCCTTCGCCAGGCCCTGGTATACCATCGCTTCAAACATCGGCTCATTGCCGTTGGGATGTCGGTCACGGATCGACACGGCCACCAGTGCTTTTGACACAGAAACGATCTCGCACACATGGTCGATCCTTCCCGCGTCGCAGAGGATCAGCTCCTCACCCGCACGCATGCGCAGCACATCCGAAAGATACCGGGCACTGTCGCCCCCGATCTCCCATGTGCTCACACCTTCATCTATCTTCGTGTCGATAAAAAGCCTGGTCATGCCAAACCTCCCGGGTACAATCTACCTTCCTATTATACCCGAAGATTCGGGAAAGCAGATTAACCCAGCAGGTTCTTTTTCTTCTCGTTGAATTCTTCTTTGGTAATAATGCCGCTGTCGAGAAGTTCCTTATACTCCTTGAGGAGGCTGATCTTCTCGTCTTCCTTCGCTGCCTGCTGCTTTGCGCGGTTCGTCTCAGAGACCGGTGGCGCTTCCATAGGCGCTACCTGACTCTTTCGCAGGCCGCATGCGCAGGTTCCCGTAAAGTTCGGGTTGATCCTGCCGCAGTTGCAGCGCCATTCGGAGCTGGATGGTGTACGCGCGAAGTCATTGGGTTTATAGAGATCCTGGTTCAAATAGGCACTGTTCGGCGAATGATAGTACGATGTGTCGTTTTCTCCGTAATTCAGATTTATTAGCAGCACGATACCCGCGATGACAACCACTATGGCTGACATGATCATCGAATAATAACCGATACCGCGATTGATGTAATTACTGAAATAACCGAGTTGACGCATTGACCTGCTCATATCTGCCATATTTGCTATGCAGAAAAAACCGATATACAACGAGTAAATAAAATACGCAATCTTCGTTCCTTTAATATCGATAGCAGCAAAAATAATGGCCATAACCGAAGTAAAAAGGACGATAAAGGCAGCGGGTTTATCTGTTTCAAGTCCGGCTGAGATCCACGAATAAGATACGGAATCGCCAAATCCGCTTGCCGAAACACACGGAAGGAACATCGAGATCGCCATCAAAATGGCGCCAATGATTGCCGGGATCCTTCCCGGTGTGGACCAGTTGCCGGAATAATCCGAGCCGGAGTAACCGGAATACGAAGGATAGTTAAGTTGGGATGCTGTTCTGACCTGGTCTTTCGGAACATATGCGCCGGACGGAACAGCACGAGGTGTCGACGCAGGTCTTTTTACAGGCGCACTCTGACGTGCGGTAGCTGCCCGGACTTGAGCTGGCGAAGACATCGGACGATTGGTCTGTGCGTTTTGCGCAGGTGCTTCTTCTGCTTTTACAGGAGATGGCGGATCCATTTGAACAGTCGCATCAAGATCCACAGTCGCGGGTTTCATGGCCGCCTGACGCTGTGCCATTGCAGACATCGGCGCTGCAGGCTTGGGAGCAGCTGGTTTTTGTGCAGGCGCAACTACCGGCTGTGGCTTTGGTGCCGGGACTGGTGCCGCTTTGGAAGCAGGCGCCGGAACTTCTTGTTTCACAAGCGCGGGCGCAGTTTGCGGTCTCGGTACAGGAGCCGGCTGTAGTTTTTGAACCGGGGCAGGTGTAGCCGCAGGCTTCACAGGCTCTTCTTTCGGAGCCGGCTTAGATGCCGGTGCAGTACCCGGTGCCACATACTTCATCGGAGCAAAGTCCGGAAGTTCTACCGACACGGGTTCTGTTTCCGCCGCAGGATTCATAGCCACCGGAATCCCGTACTGATCGTCGTCATCCGTTAAAAGCACTGTTCCACAATGAATACAGATCTTCGAATCTTCTTCGACCTGTTTTCCGCATATATGACAAAACATACACCCAATCCCCCTAATTCGAGTTTATGCTAAATCAGAGCAGGTCCTTCTTTTTATCCTCAAACTCCTCCTGGGTAATAATGCCACCATCGAGAAGATCCTTATAATCCTTGAGAAGGCCAATCTTCGCATCTTCCTGCGCTGCCATCTGCTTCGCGCGGTTCGTCTCAGAGACCGGCGGCGGAGTTGCAGCCGGTGTCTGGCTCTTTCTCAGTCCGCAGACGCAGGTCCCGGTAAAGTTCGGATTGATTCTGCCGCAAGTGCAGCGCCACTCATTTGCAGTCGGCATACGATTGTAACTTGTAGGCTGAGACTGGGGCTGATACGCATAGGGATTCGGATTCATATATGCATTATTCGCCATCGGATATGCCGGCTTTGAACTGTCTTTCAGATGAACCAGGAAAGCAATTCCGGCAACAAGGATCGCAATCGCACTAAAAATCATGCAATACATTCCAATTGCCATGCCGATACTGTAACCGCTGCTGCTGTAATAACCACTATATTTCTTCGCATCTGAAACTATATCGTTTACCTTCGTAAAAGAATAGAAAGCGAATATCGTTGTATACACCGAATACACGAAATAGGCAATCTTTGTACCCTTAAGATTAAAGATAGCCAGAATCAGACCTGCGATAGAAAGGACGATCACAAACGTCGGAGAGAAGAAACTGGAAAGGTCCTTCACATCACAGATCTTAGACCATGAGTAAGATTGGCTTTCGGAATAAGATCCATATTTTAAGGTTTCTTTCATGTACGGCATCGCCATAGAAATCATGATGAAAAGTGCAGCTACCGCTCCGGTAATCCTTATTGCGAGATTATTATTTCCTGAAGATTTCGGACGTGCATAGGACGAGGCCATCGGCGGTGCAGATACCGGCGTCTGATAATTCGGGGCATACGCGCCGGACGGAGCGTAACCGCCTTGAGGTGCCGGTGCTGCGTTTACCGGAGTCGGAGGCGTCTGAGGACGCGCGACCGGAGCACTCGGTGCCGGAGCAGGCGCTGGAGCCGGTGATGGTGCCGCCATTGGAGCGGGTGCCGGAACTGGCGCTGCTACAGGAGCAGGAGCAGCGGCGGGCACCGCGACCGGAGCTGGTGCAGGTGTCGGAGCCTGAACTGGTGCAGCCACTGGTGCAGGAGCTGAAACAGGTGCCGGTGTCGGAGCAACTACAGGAGCAGGAGCAGCAACAGGTGCCGGCGTCGGTGCCGCTACTGGTGCAGGTGCTGCAGCCGGAGTCACAATCGGCGCTGCGGTGGTTACCGGCATTGCCGGCGGAGCAATTACAGGAGCAGTCGCGGGTGCCGAAGCCTTCTGGATCGGCGGCTGGCTCATGCGCTCAACCGGAGGAGTTACCGGCTGGCTCAAAGCAGGCGCAGGTGGAATCTCCGCCGGCTTTTTAGCCGAAGGCATTCCATCCGTCGGAAGCGGATTTACCGCGACCGTCATTCCCAGTCTGTTCTCAATTCCCGGGTCCTGAACAACAAGGACCTTTCCGCAATAAATGCAGAACTTCGAAGAGTCATCGATCTGTTTGCCACATGAAAAACAAAACATACACCCACACCCCTATATCAAAGATAACTGATACCATTATAATTCTGCGCTATTCCGTATGCAACAAGATGGGCCGCGCCGATGACCGGCACAGCCCACTATTTACTAATTGTTCACAGTGCTTTTCGCTCAGGATCCGAAATATAGGAATGCTTCCGCGCTTACTGTCTGAATACGTTACCGATCATGCCTGCGATCTTGCTGATCGGCATGGTCTGGATCCATACCTTGCCGGGGCCGGTGACCTTCGTGTTAAAGAGGCCCTCGCCGCCGAGGAAGACGTTCTTCGCGCCGTGGATCATCTCGATATCCATAGATACGGTCTCCTCCATCATGGCCAGATAACCGGTATCGATCAGCATGGTCTGACCCGGCAGAAGGTCGTACTCCTTGACCGAGCCGTCGATCTCGACGAACGCCGTACCGTTACCGGAGAGTTTCTGCATGATGAAACCTTCACCGCCGAAGATACCTGCGCCGAGTCTTTTTCTGAAGAAGATGCTGAGCTCGACTCCCTCTTCTGCCGCAAGGAAAGCGGTCTTCTGCGCGACATAGGTCTTCTGCGGGTTGATATCGAGAGCGAGGATCTCGCCCGGGAAGCTTGAAGCAAAAGCGATCAGGCCTTCAGAGCCCTCCGCCGTGTATCTATTCTGGAACATCGATTCACCGGAAAACATACGGCCGAAAGCCTTTCCGATACCGCCTGTAGCGTGAGTTTCCATTCTCATATTGGAAGACATCCAGCTCATCGCGCCGCGCTCCGTGATCATGGCCTCGCCGGGCTGCAGATGGCAGACAACGACCGGTAACTGGTTACCTTCTAATTCATAATGCATACTATATTCCTCCATAAGATGGGATTTATCGACATCATTGTATCATTTCTCATATTAATCAACAAATCGCCTTTTTCCGTGCGAAAAGCACTCGTCCCCTCACCACCCTGCTTCATCAACAAAAAAAGAACTGCCCCCGAAGGAACAGTCCTTTTTAAAAAGCAATTTAATCAGATCCGTGTGATCACATCGTCGGGATGCCATACTGCGGAGCTGCCTGCTTCTGCTTGCCCTTGGCAATCATGTACAAGATACCGCCGACAAGGATACCGACGCTGGAAATAATGCTGATCCAGAAGCCGGGACCTCTTACGAGATACTTCTGCAGGGAAGCACCCTTGATAACATTCTCATTGACCACAACTACCAGAACCATCCAGCACGTGTTCAGGATCGACATAACAAATACACCGACCTTGATTCCGACGAATACGAAGATCAGGATCAGAACGATGTTGATCAGATACGGCCAGCCGGTAGCAACCTTGATGAGAGATGTTGCGATGGAGACCGAGGTCTTCTTCTTATTCAGGCCATAGTACTTCAGGAACAGAGAGACGAGCAGCAGAACACAGGAAATCAGAGTAACGATCGTCTCTGGTCTTCTGATATCAAATCTCTTCGGCTGCTGGCCAACCGGTGCGAATCCTGCCGGATTGTACGCCGGAGCTGCCGGAGCCGGCTGCTGGTACATCGGCTGCTGATACTGAGGAGCCTGCGGAACCGGCTGCTGGAACTGCTGAGGTGCCGGCTGCTGGTACTGCTGAGGTGCCGGCTGCTGGTACTGCGGCGCATACTGCTGCGGTGCCTGCTGGACAGGCTGCTGGAACTGCTGCGGTGCATACTGCTGCGGCATCGGTGCCGGAGCCGGAGCCGGAGCTGCAGCGACCGGCTGTCCGCAGAACAGGCAGAACTTAGAATCATTGGCCAGTTCTTTGCCACAATTACTACAAATCATATAATACCCCCACTAAGAATTATTTTAGTATTTTCATTATAGCCCTCAGATTGACCCCACGCAACAAGAAAACGCCATCCTTCCGAAGTTTCGGCGGATGGCGTTTTGAAGATTTATTACGTCTGGCGTTTTATGATCTGATAATTACACGTTGGCAAGTCTCTTGAAATTCTCAGCCATCGGAGCGTACAGATCCTTGTAGATCTGGTAGTAAGGCTCGTACTGTGCATGTACATCTGCTCTTGCGTCCATGGAGGAAGCGGAGAAGATCGTAGCGCCGCAAGCTTCCTGGATCGTCGGATATACGCCTGCTGCTACAGATGCGAGAAGTGCCGCACCAAGAGCACCGCCCTGATCAGAAGCGCATGTATTTACGGTGCAGTCAAATACATCTGCGAGCATCTGTCTCCAGAACTTACTCTTAGAACCGCCGCCGCAGGCATACATGGAATCGATCTTAACACCGAGGTTATTGAAAATATCGATGGAATCACGGAGTGCGTAAACAACACCCTCCATAACCGCACGGAGCATATCCTTTCTCTCGTGCATCGCAGACAGACCGAAGAATACACCACGTGCATTCGGGTCAAGGTGCGGTGTTCTCTCACCCATGAGGTAAGGGAGATACAGGAGACGGTTTGCACCGATCGGTACATCCTTAGCGATCTCATCGAGGAGCTGATATACATCGATGCCGCGCTTATCTGCTTCGATCACTTCTGCATCACAGCAGGTGTTCTTAAACCACTTAAGAGACAGGCAGGCAGCCTGGTGAACACCCATAACGTGCCAGCAGCCCGGAACAGCGGAGCAGAATGTATGAACACGGCCCTTCGGGTCAACCTGCATGTCGTCTGTATGAGCGAATACAACGCCGGATGTACCGAGTGTTGTGAATGCCGTACCTTCCTTAACAACGCCGCATCCGATAGCCGCAGCAGCGTTATCACCTGCACCTGCAGCAACCGGGATACCAGCCGGGAGACCTGTCTCAGCAGCGATCTCTTCAGTTACGCGGCCGGAAACCTCGACGGATTCGTAAACCTTTGCGAGCCATTCCTTCTTGATGTCGAGGAGCTCGAGAACTTCATCGGACCAGTTACGGTTCTTGATGTCGAGAAGCTGCATACCGGAAGCATCGGAAACATCTGTTGCGAACTCGCCGGTCAGTCTGTAACGTACATAGTCCTTCGGCAGAAGGATGTGGGCAACCTGGGAATAGATCTCAGGCTCGTTGTTTCTTACCCAGAGGATCTTGGAAGCGGTAAAGCCTGTAAGAGCCGGAGATGCCGTGATCGCCATGAGCTTGTCGAGGCCTACCTTCTCGGTGATCTCTTCGCACTCTTTTGCAGTTCTCTGGTCGCACCAGATGATGGACTTTCTAAGTACTTTTCCATCCTTATCCAGCATTACGAGGCCGTGCATCTGACCGGAAAGACCGATACCTGCGATGTCGTCCTTGTTTACGCCGCTGTCCGCAACGACCTTCTTCAGGCCGGTAAGAGCTGCGTTCCACCAGTCATCCGGCTCCTGCTCAGCATAACCGTTCTGCGGCTGGTACAGCGGATACTCCACTGTATGTGCGGCTACCAGCTTTCCGTCCTGGGAAAACAGCGCCGTCTTGGTTCCGGATGTTCCGATGTCGATACCGATAAGATATTTCATAGTTCAAATCTCCTTATGTTATTTTTTGTGGGCGTCCCGCCCTTTTTCACTAATCAATTCCGGCCGTTCAGCCTTAGCATCACGCTAGTATCATTTTACTACGGAAACGCGGATGCAGGAAGAACCGGTGAGCTTCTCACTGAGTTCATCCGGCTGGTTCATGCCGGCATAAAGATCGAAGTTGTTTCCGTCACGGATCACTTCGCCCTCTTCGTTTACTACGTCAAAAGCACTCTCCTCGAGCACAAGTTCGACGACCTCTTCCCCGCCTGCCGGGATCGCGACTCGCTTAAAGCCGCAGAGTCTCGGATACGGATTGGCATGTGCCGAAGTCGTATTGCGGATATAAAGCTGTACTACATCTTCCGCATCCACATCACCCTGATTCTGAACGGTGACAGATACTTTTCGGGCGGTATCGTCATATACCACATCAGTGACGGCAAACTTGGAATATGTAAGCCCGTATCCGAACGGATAGAGGATGTTATCTCTTGTGTAACGGTAGGTACGGCCCTTCATGGAGTAGTCCGCGAAATCCGGGATACCCTCGATGCTCTGATAGAACGTCAGCGGGAGTTTACCGGACGGTGATACCTTACCGAAGAGGATGTTCGCAAGTGCAGTTCCGCCGAGTTCACCCGGGTACCAAGCCTGGATGATCGCATCTGCTTTCTCCGCGAGAGGATTAATAGAAGATCCTGCCGCGAGAACAACGACGGTCGGCTTTCCGAGTGCGAGGACTTTCTCGATCAGGACTCTCTGTCCTTCCGGAAGCAGAAGGTCTCTCTTATCTCCGGAATCAAAAGCGTTACCTGTATCGCCCTGCTCACCTTCAAGCGTGGCATCAAGGCCGACACACAGAACCACTGCATCACTCATCTCCGCGAGGATCAGAGCTTCGGCAATGCCGTCCTCCGCCATCGCCAGCGGCTGGATACGGTCGTTGCTGAGAGAAGATCCCTCGGCATAGTATACGCGGATATCCGTGTCCGCAACTTCCTCACGGATACCCTCGAGGAATGTCTTCGGTGCAACGGATGTGCCATAGTAGTTACCGCGAAGTGCATCGATACTGTCACTGTTCGGACCGATCACTGCGATCGATTTGAGCGCATCTTTTTTCAGCGGGAGCATGCCCTCGTTCTTAAGAAGTACCATCGACTTCTCGGCGCACTCGAGAGATACTTTGCGATGATTCTCACATGCGACTACATCGTACGGTATATCGTCAAACTCGGTCTTGTCGAAAAGTCCGAGTCTCATTCTTGTTCTCATCAGTCGGACAACAGCATTTCGGATCGTCTCCTTCGAGACAAGACCTTCCTGCTCAGCCGCGATCATATGCACATATGTGTTACCGCAGTTAAGATCGCATCCTGCATTGATCGCCATCGCCGCAGACTCCGTCGGAGTCTTTGTCACACGGTGGGATTCGTGGAAGTCACGGATCGCCCAGCAGTCAGATACGAAATAACCGTCGAAGCCCCACTCTTTGAGCTTGCCCATCAGGAACGGGCTGGCACAGGTCGGATAACCGTTCAAGCGGGTATATGCACCCATAACGCCCTCGACCTTTGCTTCACTGACAAGTGCTTCAAAAGCCGGAAGATAAGTCTCGGCGAGATCTTTCTTCGATGCGATGGTATTGAATTCATGACGGAGTGCTTCCGGTCCGCTGTGTGCCGCAAAGTGCTTCGCGCAGCCGGCCGCCAACATATACTTGCCGTCGCCCTGCAGGTTCTTTACAAAAGACACACCGAGCTTCGTGGTAAGATAAGGATCCTCACCATAGGTCTCATGACCTCTGCCCCATCTCGGATCACGGAAGATATTGATGTTCGGGCTCCAGAGAGTAAGTCCCTTATAAATGTCGCGGTCACCTTTCTTCGCGGATGCGTTGTACTTCGCACGCGCTTCGGTTGCGATGATTTTTGCTACTTTACCGAGGAGCTTATCGTCAAACATTGCCGCCAGACCGATCGCCTGCGGAAACATCGTCGCGGTTCCGGAACGTGCTACGCCGTGAAGTCCCTCATTCCACCAGTTATACGCCGGTACGCCAAGGCGTTCGATTGCCGGGGCACCGTAACTTAACTGAGGTACCTGCTCCTCAAATGTCATCTGATCAGCCAGGTCTTCTGCTCTCTCCTGAAAAGAAAGATTTGTGTCTAAATACTTTTCCATGTTGTCACCTGCGTTTCTTAATTTCGAAGATCCCTGCAGCTGTTCCCGAGGAGCAGATGCGGAGGAATCGCAATAGTCTTGGGAATATCTTTATCGCCCGAGATCTGGGCAAGAAGATTCTTCGCGGCCTCTTCGCCGATGGCCTTCGTATCCTGGCGGATCGTTGTCAGGCGCAGGTTCGTCCTCTGCGTGATCTCGATGCCGTCAAAGCCGACGACCGAGATATCTTCCGGAACCGAAAGACCTGCATCACGGATCGCATCAGTCAAACCGATCGCCGAGTAGTCATCGCTCGCGATCACCGCGGTCGGGCGGTCGCCTTCTGTCGCGGAAAGAAGATTCTTCATGGATTCATAGCCGCCCTCGATGGAATAATAACGGGACGGGAAAAGCCTGAGCCGGACAGACTTATCCGGGCAGGCGGCCACCGCCTTCTCGAGTGCGGAGATACGCGCCTCCGTGATGAACTTGCCGCGATCACCATGCATAAACACGATGTCTCTGTGCCCGAGTTCATAAAGGTGCGTAAAAAGCATCTTCATGCTCTCGGAAGGATCGGTCATTACGCAGCCGATATAATCGTCTTCGTAGTCGACCGCGATCTTCGGAAGGTTGCTCTCGATGAGTTCCCTTGCGTCCTTCTGGGCATGGTCTGTATTCACGATAAAGATTCCGTCTACACGACGGTAGCGGCAGTGTCCGAGATACGAGAGTCCGAGGTTACCCACCTTGTTACTGATAAACACGATGTCGTAGCCGTGCTTCTCGACATAGTCCTTAAAGCTCTCGATGACCTGCGCAAAAAAGTAGTGCCACAGACCCATCTGGGATGCGTCCTGGCACAGCACACCGATGGACCAGGTACGGCTCTGAGAGAGTGCGCGCGCTCCTGCGTTCGGAACATAGTCCAGTTCCTGTGCGGTGCGGCGGACACGCTCACGGGTGGCCGCACTAACATCACTGGCATTGGACAGTGCCTTTGAAACAGTTGCCGGAGAAAGGCCGCAGGCCTTCGCAATATCGTAGATCGTCGCCATGAGAGCTCCCTAGTCCTTTATATTGGTTTTTTCGCCCGTCGGGTTTCCGCTTTTCCATTTTGAAAAGCACTGCTGCCCGGGGCTGGATAGAATTCCGCCGGGAACCTTTTTCTCGGATCCCGGCGGAACTGATCAGCTTACTTATTCAGAACAGCCTTACATGTAGCAACAACGTTGTCTACTGTGAAACCGAACTTCTCCATCAGCATGGACGGCTTACCGCTGGCACCGAAGGTATCCATGGTAACGTAACCGCCGTCGATACCTGCGAGCTTGCCCCAGGAGTAGGAAGAACCTGCCTCAACTGCGACACGTGCTGTAACGTTCGGCAGGAGGATGGAGTCACGGTAGGACTTGTCCTGAGCGAGGAATACGTCGAGGCACGGAACGGATACGACACGAGCGTCGATGCCCTCACCTGCGAGAACGTCCTTCGCCTTGATACCGAGTTCAACTTCGGAACCGGAAGCCATGATGATCACATCCGGAGTATCCTTGGATTCTTTAGCAACGATGTAAGCACCCTTCAGCGCTTCCTTGGAGGAAGTGGTGAGCGGCATCAGGTTCTGACGGGAAAGAACGAGAGCAGACGGTGTCTTCGCAGAAGAAATAGCCGCAACCCAGGAAGCAACTGTCTCAGTTGCATCGCACGGACGCCATACATTGAAGTTCGGCATGGAGCGGAGCATGGTCAGCTGCTCAACCGGCTCATGTGTCGGACCGTCTTCACCAACACCGATACTATCGTGTGTGAACATGAAGATCTGCGGGATATTCATCAGAGCGGACAGACGTGCCATCGGCTTGGTGTAATCGGAGAATACGAAGAATGTAGCGCAGTAAGAACGCAGACCGCCGTGGAGCAGGATACCATTGGAGATACCGGCCATCGCGAGCTCACGAACACCAAAGTGCATGTTTCTGCCGGCTCTGTCAGCCTTGCTGAAATCACCCTTGCCGTTCATGTAAGACTTGTTGGACGGAGCGAGGTCAGCGGAACCGCCGATGAGGTTCGGGATACGGTCGGAAAGCTTGTTGAGTACCTTACCGCCGAGAGCACGGGAAGCCTGCGGCTTGTCATCTACTGTCCACAGATCTTCGTCGTTAAGAAGTGCGGAGTAATCATCAGAGAAGTACTTGTCCCACAGATCCTTGAGATCCGGGTTTGCCTTAGCATACTCAGCGAACATAGCGTCCCACTTCGCGTGAGCGTCTGTGCCCTTCTTGCCAAGCTCAGCATAATGATCGTAGATCTCCTGCGGAACGACGAAGGACTCTTCGCACGGCCAGCCGAGTGTCTTTCTCATAGCAGCGATGTTCTCATCACCCAGCGGCTCACCGTGAGCAGAAGCAGTACCCTGCTTAGCTTCGCAGCCGTAACCGATGATGGAACGGATCTCGATGAAGGAAGGCTTGGACTTCTCAGCCTTAGCCGCCTCGATCGCCTTAGCGATCGCTTCGATATCGTTACCGTCTTCTACGAGAAGTGTCTGGAAACCGCAAGCCTCCATACGGCCGCGTACGTTCTCTGTGAACGCGATATCTGTAGAACCCTCGATAGAGATGCTGTTGGAGTCATAAAGAACGATGAGCTTGTCGAGGCCGAGTGTGCCGGCAAGAGACAGAGCTTCTTCGGAGATACCCTCCATGAGGCAGCCGTCGCCGCACTCAACGAATGTGTAGTGGTCGATGACCGGGAACTCAGGCTTATTGAAAGTAGCTGCGAGGTGCTGCTCAGCGATCGCCATACCTACTGCCATGGAAAGACCTGCGCCCAGAGGACCGGTTGTCGCATCGATACCTGCTGTGTGGCCGTACTCCGGATGACCCGGTGTCTTAGAATCCATCTGACGGAACTGCTTAAGATCCTCAACGGACAGACCGCCTACACCGAACAGGTGCAGCAGGGAGTAATAAAGAGCAGAACCATGACCGCCGGAAAGAACGAAACGGTCTCTGTTGATCCACTTAGGATCCTTCGGGTCAAAGGACATTTCCTTGCCCCATACTGTGTAAGCCATCGCAGCGGCACCAAGCGGGAGACCCGGGTGACCGGAATTGGCTTTCTGAATCATGTCCGCGGAAAGAACACGGATAGCGGAGATTGCGTTGTTTTCGATTTGTGTACTCATAACGTCTATACACTCCTTCTGATGAGATTGATATGTATACGCGCCGGGAAATGCGCCGTATTGACAAAGGTAAGTGACCCGTGGTTCCCACTTTTTTCCGAGGAGAAGGGAAACGTTTCGAAATCGATTTCGAAACTGGGGCAAAAAAATGGGAGCACGAGCTCACTTGCTTAATCAGTGTATATTTTTATAGAGCAAGTGTCAAGGAAAAAACTCGTGTGTTAAGTTTTCGTAAACGGCATTGATAAGCCCTATTCATTGTTATAAAATATCTGCAGTAACAGAGGCGCTGACGCAGTATCAGGGAGACACAATTTGAGAATTCTAGTCAAGCGTGACATTCTTTTCAAACACCTTTCCGAGCCGGTTTTTATGACCGGACGGCTGAACCAGCTTAAAGAGTACAAGCAGCACGGCAAGTGCTCCTGCTATGACCATAGTGTCGCTGTGGCCAAGACCGCTCTGTTCTGGTCCATGATCCTCCCCTTCCGCTTCAAGCAGAAGCAGCTCGTCAGAGGCGCCCTTCTCCACGATTATTTCCTTTACGACTGGCATAAAGTCAAGCTCGAGAAGCTCCACGGCTTCCATCACCCGCGCATTGCCTGCGAGAATGCCAAGCGTGATTTCAACATCACCAAGATCGAGGAGAACATTATCAGACGCCACATGTTCCCGCTGACTCCGATCCCGCCGAGATACAGAGAGAGCGTGCTCGTTACCCTCTCCGACAAGTACAACGCGACCAAGGAAGTCTTCGTTGCACTCGGCCAAAAGATCCGCGGTCTTCGTCCCGCGACCCATCTGGCCAACTCGATTGCGTTCCTTCTCGCACTGCTTCCGTGGCGCTGACTCCGTCACGCTCTCTGCCGGCCATGTCAACGAGATCTTCCGCACTCCTTTCCTGGTTTTACGAACACCGCCGCGATCTCCCCTGGAGAACTTTCCGCACGCCCTATTCCACCTGGATCTCCGAAGCTATGCTCCAGCAGACCCGTGTGACCACCGTACTCGACTACTATCCCCGATTTCTGGAGCGTTTTCCCGATGCAAAAGCACTTGCCGAAGCTTCCGAGGATCTTGTCCTTAAGACCTGGGAGGGCTTAGGCTACTACTCCCGTGCGAGAAATCTCATGCGCGGCGCGAAGTATGTCTGTGAGAACTTTGCAGGACAGCTTCCTTCCGAACCGGACCTTCTTCTTACGGTCCCCGGCATCGGGCCTTATATGTCCGGGGCGATCGCATCGCTTGCTTTCGATAAACCGGTTCCCGCGGTCGACGGTAACTGCATCCGCATCTACTGCCGTCTCGACGCGCTCCCGCTCGTCCCTTCCGAGGGAACGACATATAAAGAGATCTACTCGCGTGTCCTTTCCGACATTCCGGAAGATACGCCCGGCGACTTTAACGAAGCCCTCATGGACCTGGGGGCCACCATCTGCACGCCACGTTCCCCAAAGTGCGAAGCATGCCCCTTACATTCCGGCTGCAGTGCTTTTCTCTTAGGAAAACAGGAGGACTTCCCTTCCAAAAAGCCGAAGAAAGAAACTCCCGTCGAGGAGCACACGATCTTAAAGATCCATATCGGCGATAAGATCCTCGTAAGGAAGCGCCCGTCAAAAGGACTTCTTGCGGGTCTTTATGAACTCATCGACCTTCCCGGCACGATGACAAATAAGCAGGTCCTGACCTGGATCAAAGAGAACTTCCCTTCTCTTTCAGACTCCGAAGACATCGACATCCGTCCCATGGGAAAAAGCCGCCATATCTTCTCTCACCTCCGCTGGGAGATGCTCGGCTATGAGATCAATCTTCCCGTCACGGATAAGAAAAAGCAGAAGGACCTTCTCGCCTGCGCATGCCGCTTCGGCGAACCGGTCCCTCCGGATGAATATGAGAATTTAGCTTTCGCGTCGGCACTTCGTGCCTACCGCTAAAGGACTCTACTTGAGCCCGTACTTTTCTACGTCTTCGGGCGTGATCGTTATTGCAGCGAACCCCTTATCTTCCACGGTCACCTGTTTCGGCGGCGGAGTTCCCGCTTCCATATCCTGAATGACTTTATCGATATAGGCCGCCTGGAAAGGACTGCTCTGCATCTCGTAATTCCAGTTCCCTCTGAGGACTTCTTCCATCGCCCAGTACGCACAGTCATAACTTAAGATGATGACTTCTTTTCCCACGCCATGGGTAATACCCGCGTTATCCAGAGCATTCACTGCGCCCTTCGCCATAGCATCGTTCTCCGCATAGATCACGTTGAACTTGTCTCCGGAAGCAATCACTGCAGAAACATATTCTTCCGCACGCTGTTCCGTCCATTCACAACACCTCTGACCGACGATACACCAGTCTGTATCCTTCGCAACCATAGCTTCAAGCGCACCTGTTCTTGCTTTCTGTGCTTCCGATCCCAGGATCCCCTGAAGGTGAAGGATATTATACTCGGGAAGCCCCTCGGCTTCGAGAAGATAGACTGCAACCTTTGCAGAAAACTCCATATCCGACATCACGACCGTGTCATAAAGGTCAGGATCAACATCGATCGGACGGTCGAAAAGGATCACGTGGATACCTGCATCCTTCGCATCGTGAAGGACCGGTTCCCAACCGTTAGAATCCGCCGCACGGATCAGAAGATAATCGACTTCTTGCTGGATAAAGAGTTTCGCAGCGCTGATCTGCTCGTCATTTTTGAGGCTATAAAAGAAAGACGCATCATAGCCGTTCTCCTGTTTGAATACATCCTTAAGATCCCGGTCATTTGCCGCTCTGTAAGCTGACTCATTCGGGTCATTATTGATGATACCCACCTTGATATATTCGCTCCCGGCAGGCGGAATGGCTGCAGATGTAGTCGGATCGACCGTGTCAGTTACGACCGGTTCCGTCTCAGTTTCCGTCGGTTCCGTTTCCGTGGGCTCCGTCGTTGCCGTCGCACGGGCATCGGCAAGATCCTTCAAAACATGCTTACCTTTCATGTTTCCCGACTCCTGCGAATTACAGGCAGATACAGACAGGAGCATCGCAGCTGTAAGGATAAAGGTCAGGATCTTCTTCATATCTTTCCTCCTGCACAGAAGCACTGATCAGTCAGCGTAGTTGATGCCGATGAATGCTTCATCTCTCGGATGTCCGGCGACAGAACTTACTTTATCTGTCTCAAGGGCGATATCCATACCCTCCATATAAGTATACTTCGGATGCACACGAACGAAAAGAAGACCGCTCTTATTGTCATAACCGAGGATCTCGAGGATCGCACTGCTCGGAACTTCTGTATCCGCACCAACTGCACCGGTCACTACATTATATTCCTTACCAGAAAGCGGCATTTTCGCAAAAAGCGGACCCGTGTTGCATCTGCCCACAGAAGACAACTGCTGCAGATGTCCGTCAGAGCCTAGTGCGAAATCGTAAGCCATGAATACAGTACCTATGATGTCTGTTCTCAGTCTGATCTTGAAATTTGTCGGGTCGAGCGTCTCATCGGGAGTGCTGAAGAACACCTCCACAAACTTCGGCTCGCTGCCGTTAATGTCGAAGATATATGTCGCGAATTCCTCACCGGCATTATCCATGCTGACGAGAAGATAGTTCTTGCCGTCGACACACATCATGTGGCTTGCATTATAACGGTCAAGTCCTTCCATCGAATCCATCTCATCTAACTCGGAAGCTTTAAAGGTATAATCCTGTCCGAGGTATGTGATCTTAAGGTTTTCGACATGGTATCCGTCAGCAGATTTCGTCGTCGCCAGCTTAAGCTCATCGAGCGTGCCGTCACCGTCAAAGTCCCAGACCAGTTCATCCTTCATGTCGAATTCCAGCGTGTAGTTCTTCGGCGTCGATCCGAAGTACTTCATATTGAAAATGTCACCATGGCCTGCGACTGGAAGCTTGATTTCATCGATCAGGATACCGTCATAGGTCATGCCGAACGTGAGCGATCCGTCGTTGATTTTGTCGTGGATGTCCGCCATCGTTGTTGCAAAATTGTCCGCCGCGCCAATGGCATTGAAGTATTCCTCCACGTAATTGGAAAAAGCACCTCTGTCGAGGATGACATCATCCATCTGAAGCTCTGTGCCGCTCATCGAATCATAATTCGTAAAATACGTATTCCGTCCGATATCTTCTTCCGACGAATAGCCGTATGTCTCGACCTGCATCGAGAGGATCTGACTGTCGCTTCGGATGATATAGCAGAACTCATAGAACCAGTAGCTGAGAAGCTCCGAGCCCGTGCTCAGCTGATCGTTGAACTTATCCAGCACCTGCTGATACTGTTCGGTCCTCGCCTCTCCCGTATGATGCACATACTCTTCAAGGATACCCGGAACTTTCGATGTCGTATCCGATGTCTCCAGAATGTCATAGCTGACTTCAACGGACTTCAGAGAAAACGGAGGTTCGGCATCCCCCTTCGGATCGACTGCGCCGAACATCATCTGGTCTCTCGTCTTCTTGATTGCAAAAGCACTGAGGTCATGTGTGACGGCGAAGTCCTTGTTATCCGGGGCAGAAGTCTCTGTCGACGACTCCGAAGTATCGCTTTCGGTCGTATCCGTCGGAGCATCCGTCTCCTCGGTCTCCGTCGTATCCTTCGTCTTCTTTGTCTTCTTCGTTCTTTCGGTTTCCTTCGAACTGCCGCATGCCACGCAAGTACATACCGTCGCCATGCAGAGCAGAACAGCAATGATTTTCTTCATTTTTCCTCTCCTACAAAAACGTTCCTGTTTCCAATTAGTACGTTTTATCACAAAGTCTCTTACTTCACAATATCCACGTCGTACGTGTTCCCGCCGATCGTGACTGTCTTGATCTCTGAAACGGAGCTGAAAAGCGTCTCCTGGACGTAATTATATTTCTCGGGATTCTCTCCTCTCTCGAGCATCTCGATCAGGGCCTGCACACGCGGGCCGTGGTGCGGATTACACTCTGCGATACAGGAGATCTTCCCCTGCTTTAAGTACTGCATCGCGTCGGCATTGATACCGTCAAAAGACACGACCATGATCTCGCCGTTTGCAATATCCGGTCCGACTTTTCTGCCGGATGCTTCAATCGCCGAGATCGCGCCGATGGCTTCGTTGTCGTTTTCGCAGTACACGACATTGATATTGTCATATTTATTGAGGAAAGAAGCCATGACCTCACGTCCTCTTACCTCGGTAAAATCACCGTTCTCTGACGCCATAAGGTCCCAGCCGTATTTATGCACGGCATTCTTCAGACCGCGTGTTCTTCCGATCTGCGCTGTCGATCCTTCCGTACCCTGGATATGCACAATATGCAGATCCTCATCCGCGATACCTTTGGCCTTAGTATATTCATGGATCCATTCCGACATCTTCTGTCCTTCAAGTTCGAAGTCAGATCCGACCCAGCATGTATAGAGATTCTGGTCCTCAACGTTGACCCGTCTGTCAACAATGATCACAGGGATCCCCGCATCCTTTGCTTCCTTCAGCACGAAGTCCCATCCGGTCTCCGTCTCCGGCGCAAGCACGATATAGTCAACTTCCTGCTGGATAAACATGCGCAGCGCCGTGACCTGGTTGGCCTGCTTCTGCTGGCCGTTCTTATAGATCAGATTAAAACCGTTCTCCTTCGAGAGCGCCGTCTGCATGGACTCTGTATTGGTACTTCTCCAGTCCGACTCTGCGCCGAGCTGGGAGAATCCGACCGTGACCACCTTCTGCTCCGATGCCGCCGATGAGGTCGTCTCAGGAACAGAACTACTCCTGCAGGCAGTAAGCAGCACAGCCAGCAGGAGTATTATCGAAGTCAGGTGGACCGATTTTTTCATCCGTAAGCTCCTTACACTTTCAGAGCCCTCTTCTTCATTCTCATTAAGACACTCTGGATCAACAGGAAGATACACAGCATGGCCGCGATCGTAATTCCTGTCCACCAGGCATCTCCGAAACCTGCTGAGGAGACGATCTTCTGGATCGTGCACAGCGAGAGAACGCCGAACAGTGTTCCTATAATATTTCCTACGCCACCGGTAAGCATCGTTCCTCCGATGATTGCAGAAGCAATCGCATTCATCTCCATTCCTGACGCGTGGGTGACCGAACCGGATCCGACGTTAAGGAAGTAGACATATCCGGCGATACCTGCCAGAAGTCCGCAGATCACGTGCGAGAGGAACTTGGTCCTCTTGACGTTGATACCGAGCATGAGCGCGCTCTGTTTGTTTCCGCCCACCGCGTAAAAAGCACGGCCGAACCTGGTGTAGCGCGTAACCAAGAACAATATTACCACAAGTACGAGCGCTACGACCACACCGATCTCAATGTACGCCGGGAAGTAAATGCCTTTTCGCGTGGTATAACCGAGACCCGGAATGATGATACGGGTTTGCTTCAGTTTCTGGAAAGACTGGTTTTCAACGTTAAACGGCTTGGTGTGCACGATCGTTGTCAAACCTCGGGCGAAGAACATGCCAGCGAGAGTAACGATGAATGGCTGGATATCGCAGTATGCGACGAGGAATCCCTGTACGATACCGAATGCCAGACCGATACCGACTGCGATCAGCATCGAGACGACAACGTTTCCGCCGCCATAATCGAGATACACCGCACAGCACATCGTGACCAGTCCGACCACGCCGCCGACGGAGATATCGATTCCGCCGGAGATCATGACAACACTCATACCGAGCGCCACGATGATCAGCGCGGCATTGGAGTTCAGGATATCAAAGAGCGTCTGCGGCTTCCTAAATCCGCCGCCCTGGATCGTTACTGCTCCGATATACATCAGGAAGAAAATAGCGACCGTAATGATAAACAGAAGATTGGTGTCACTGATCCGGTTGAAGATCCCGCCTTTTACTTTTTTCTTATCCATCAGGCTTCCTCCTTCGCATCAGTCTGCGTCTCAACATTTACTTCTTCCACGATCTCGCTCTCTACATCAGCAGCAGCGAGCGCAACAGTTGCTTTTTTCTTGCGGGGAAAAATTTTCTTAAAGATATTTCCGGCGACTTCACGTACCTTCGGCGCCGAGAAAAGCACCAGTATGATTACGACAGCTGCCTTGTATGCAGCAAGCGCATCAGATTCCACGTTGAACTTATAAAGTGTTGTAGTCAGGAACTGGATAACATATGCACCCAGGATCGATGCCCACATGTTGAACTTACCGCCGGACAGTGCGTTTCCGCCGAGAGCGACTGCGAGGATCGCATCCATCTCGATGTCTTTCGCGATGATGTTGTAGTTGATCGTGGAAAGACGGCTGACCTTGATGAGTGCGGCGACTGCTACACAGAGACCCAGAATAACGAATGCAATGAACTTAATAAGGATCGGATTGATACCGTTAAGTCTTGCAGACTTCTCGTTGATACCTACCGCCTGCGTGTAAAGGCCGAGGTTTGTAAATTTCAGGACCAGAGCAATCGCTATAATACATAGGATGACTATGAACACAGTCGTCGGAATAGGCACTCCGGGTATGAATCCGCCGAAGTAGGTAAATGTCTTACCCGGCACGATCGGCAGACGGTTGTTGTTGATCCATGCGGCTATCGATCGACCTGCGGTAAACATGATCAGGGTCGCGATCATCGGCTGAATCTTAAAGATCGATACGAGTGCTCCGTTAAAAGCACCGCAGAGCATTCCGACGAGGCACGCTACGAGAAAAGCAACGATGATCGGTGCTTTCAGTGCATCCGGTCTCTGATTCGCTCCGCAGAGGATCCGAAGCATCGCGGAACCCGCGATTGCGATCGTCGCACCCACCGAGATATCCTGTCCGCCGGAAGCCGCCGTAACGAGCGTCATACCGATGGCAAGGATCGCAAGCTCGGAACCGTAGTCGAGGATCGTGATCAGTGATCCGCGCAGAACCGGATTTCCGTCGTTATTCGATCCGAGCGTGATCTTAAAGAACGACGGATCATTGATCAGGTTGATCACGGCAAGCAGCAGGATCGCGAGGATCGGTATGAACAGCTGATGTCCAGTTATTTTTTTCAATAATGATTTCTTTTCCATCCCTTATTCTCCTCCTGCGATCGTACTCATGATCATGCCCTGTGTGAGTTCATCGCCGGACAGTTCGCCAACGACCTTGCGGTCACGCATGACGATCAGTCGCGAGCAGGTACGGAGCATCTCATCTGTCTCCGAGGAAATGAAGGTAATGCTCATTCCGCCGGAAGCAAGTTCCAGGACCAGCTTCTGAATATCTACTTTCGTTCCGACATCGATACCGCGTGTCGGCTCGTCAAGGATCAGATATTGCGGATTCATGAGAAGCCATCTTGCAAGGATGACTTTCTGCTGGTTACCGCCGGAAAGTGCTTTTACGGGAGTATCCGCCGAAGCGGTCTTAATATTCAATTTCTTTATGTATTCGTCGGCAAAAGCATAGGCCTGCGCCTTGGTGAAAGGCTTGAAGAAACCCTTCATGACCTGTAGCGCCAGGATGATGTTTTCTCTTACGGAAAGATCGCCGACGATGCCATCGATCTTACGGTCCTCAGGCAGGTACGCGATACCGTTTTTCATCGCGTCACGGGGACCTCTGATCTTCACATTCTTTCCGTGCATTTTTACGCGTCCGCCTAGGACACGGTCCGCTCCGAATATCGCGCGGACACATTCACTTCGGCCGGAGCCGAGCAGTCCGGTAAAGCCGTTCACTTCACCTTTCCGGATATAGAAATTAAAGGGTTTGATGCCGGCATTACTTACCAGTTTTTGTGCTTCGAAGACATTCTCTTCCCCGTCTTCACCGGCATACGCTTCCTGTTCTCCTTTAATATCGGAAAGATCATCCATTTCTTTACCGAGCATCTTTGCAACAAGCTGCACTCTCGGCAGGTCACGGATCTCATATTCACCGACGAGCTGACCGTCACGAAGAACGGTGATCTTGTCGCAGACCTCATAGACCTGGTCGAGGAAGTGCGTAACGAAAATGATGCCGACGCCCAGGGCTTTTAGATCACGCATCAGGCCAAAGAGCTTTTCAACTTCCTGTTCATCGAGCGAGGACGTAGGCTCATCCAGGATCAGAACTTTGGCGTCCATATCCACTGCACGGGCTATCGCGACCATCTGCTGAACGGCAATTGAACAATTCGACAGCTGCAGGTTCGCTTTTGCAGGGATATCGAGCTTTCGCAGAATCTTATCGGCGTCGGCATTCATTTTCTTCCAATTTGTCAGGCCGTTACTCCCACGGCCAATGTACATATTCTCAGCCACAGTCAGGTTCGGGCACAGAGTGATCTCCTGATACACAGTGCTGATACCCAGCTTCTGCGCGTCGGAAGGAGAATGGATCTGTACAGCCTGGCCGTCGAGAATGATCGTACCCGCGTCTTTCGGATACACACCGGTCAAGACCTTGATCAATGTTGATTTTCCTGCGCCGTTTTCTCCCATCAGCGCATGGATCTCACCGCGGTTCAGAAAGAAATCCACGTTTTGAAGTGCACGTACGCCGGGAAAAGTTTTCACTATACCATGCATCTCGAGCAATCTATTATCGTTGTCCACGGGTTTCTACCTCTCTCATTACTTACGGGTTTCCAGAGTTTCTTGGTTTTCTGAATTTATTACACTTTTTCTAACTCATTCTCATTTTTTAAACACGGTGCGGTGTCTCCGATTGGGGGGAGAACGCCGCACCGCGCCAGGTAAATGGATGTATAATTAAATGCCGTATTTATCTACGTCTTCCTGCTTGATGGTCGCAGCGTCAAATCCCTTTTCATCCATGATGATCTTCTTCTCAGGTGTCTTACCTGCTTCGATATCCTTGATGATGGAATCAATGTAGCTGGCCTGGAACGGGTTGCACTGACCATCATAGTTCCAGTTCTGCTTCAGGAGTTCTTCGAGAGCCCACTTGTTGCAGTCAAAGCCCATTACGAGAACGTCTTTGCCTACGCCGTGAGAGATACCTGCTGCATCAAGAGCTGCAACAGCACCCTTAGCCATATCGTCGTTCTCAGCGTAAATTACGTTGAACTTCTCACCGGAGTCGATAACGGACTGAACGATCTGCTGTGCCTTTTCTGCGTTCCACTCTGCTGTCTGCTGCTTAACGATTGTCCAGTTAGCTTCTGCTGCTGCCTTCTTATCAAGAGCGCCGGATCTGCCCTGCTGAGCAGCGGAACCCATAACACCCTGGATATGAACTACTTTGTACTCGGAAAGATTCTGGCTTGCGAGCCAGTCAACTGCTGTCTGGCCTTCCTTATCCATATCGGATACGATGGAAGCTTCATAAAGACTCGGGTCTGCGTCGATCGTTCTGTCGAAAAGGATAACCTTTACGCCGGCGTTCTTAGCATCCTGGAGTACGGAATCCCAGCCTGCTGTATCTGCTGCGGAAAGCAGGAGATAGTCAACTTCGTTCTGGATAAATGTCTTAGCGAACTGGATCTGCTCGTCGTTCTTCAGGCTGTAGTTAAAAGAAGCATCATAACCGTTCTCTTTTGTAAACATAGCCTTCAGGTCTGCATCGTTCGCTGTACGGTAACCTGACTCGTTCGGGTCGTTGTTGATGATACCTACTTTGATCAGTTCGCCGCTTGCTGCCTTGGACTCAGTCTTGCTCTCATCCGCCTTGGACTCTGTCTTAGATTCCGCCTGTGTCTCTTTCTTATCTTCGGATTTCTTACATCCTGCTGCGAGACTGAAAGCAAAAACAGAAGCCATAATCACTGCAACTACTTTTTTCATTTTTTTACCTCCCTGGTTCAAAACCATATTCGGGGTCTTCCCCCGTCATCTGGTTTTAGTTTAGGTTTTCGATGAAAAAAGACCATGCAGAAAAAACGGAAACGAAGTTGGATTTTTTCTCTCTTCATTTCCGTGTTTGAATTTTCTACGAATTCGGTTTAGATTTTTCTTCTTTGCATAAACTCCGTTAAAGATAAAATGACATCTTCCCTCACTTCTTCGGAAGTCTGATGATCACTCTCGTACCTTTTTCCGGAATACTCTCGAGATGCACGCCGTAACCCTCGCCGAAGTTCAGCCGGATACGCTCATTCACGTTATATAATCCGTACACAACATTCTTCTCCGGCGCGCTGTTTCTAAGTGCTTTTCGAACCTGACGGAGACGGTCCTGCTCCATGCCCTTACCTGTATCCTCAACGATGATCGAGAAGTAATCGCGCTTCTGCTCGGCCGTGATCGTGATCTTACCGCCGCCGCGCTTATTCTTGATTCCGTGATAAAGAGCGTTCTCGACGATCGGCTGGATCGACAGTTTCGGGATACGGTATTCGTAGTATTCCTCCGGCACGTTGATCTCATACGTGAGAATGTCCTGATAACGGATCTGCTGGATCTCGAGATACGAGCGCACGTGCTGAAGCTCTTCACGGATCAGAACGTTCTCCTTACCTTTATTCAGAGACAGGCGGAAAAAGTCGGAGAGGTTTCCTACCATGCTTACGACCTGCTTCTGATTGCCGGCCTCCGCGGACCAGACGATCGCATCGAGCGTGTTATAAAGGAAGTGCGGATTGATCTGCGACTGAAGAAGATCGAACTCGGCTTTCCGTAGAAGCTTCTGCTCTTCTTTAACCTGTTCCTCGATCGGCCGCGTGATAAACTTCGGTCCGAAATACGAAACGACGATCATGCTCACCAGACCGAATGCCAGAAGGCCGATCGATATCTCGACAATGTTGACGAAGAAATCATTGTTGCTCGCCTGCGTGATCTGGATCTGACGGTTCTCGTAGTAAATGTATTCGTTGACGGTGTCCTTCAGAAGCGAGGTAACGATCTGCACGTCGTTTTCCCAGATCAGCATGTTGTCTTCATACTTATTCTCACTTCCGAGATTCTCCGTGATCCGGTCGACATATGTCTCCAGGTTGTTAAGATACTTCTCCGCATAGACCAGACGCTGCTGGTTGTCTTCGGTGGTCGTGTATCCCTTGAGCTGCTCGACAACGCCGCGTGCCTTCGAAAGCTCTTCCTGAAGTCCCGATTCTTCCGGTGTGACATAGCCGACGATCAGAAGATACGTCGAGTTATCGAAGTCTTCTTTAAACTGGGAGCTGAACTCACTTGCCGCAACGACAGAGCTGATCATGTCGTTGTTGCGCTGATTGATCTGCCACATGTTGTAGAAAGCATACGCGATGAATACCAGGCTCGGCAAAAGAAGTACGATGTACGATATACGGATCTGCGTCGCCAGACGTGACCGCTGTTTTTTCCGTCCATCCTTATCCTTACTCATGACTCATCCTTCTCAGCGTGAAAAGCACTGCCGTGTGCGTCTTCTCCACGTCCCATGCTTCTGTACTGCGTCGGCGTCACGCCCTGCGTCTTCTTAAAGAGGTAAGAGAAATAATGCGGGTCCTTGTATCCCACCATGATACCGATCTCGTTACTCTTCTTCGAACTTCTTCTGAGAAGTTCTTTTGCCATATTCATACGGTAATCGGTCAGGTACTTGATGAACGGCTGGCCGGTCTCCTGCTTAAAGATCGAGCTTAAGTGGTTCGGCGAGAAATTGACCTGTGCCGCAAGCGTATTGAGCGACAGCTCCTCATCAGAATAGTGCTCGGAGATATACGTGATCGCGTCCTTCATGACATCGTGATAACGGCCGAGTGAGTGGTCCTCGCGAAGATCGAGAGCGGTCCCAAGGATCTCCGATAAATAATCATGTGTCTTATTCTCATCCAGAAGCACTTCTCCGTCAGGGAAGCTGATCTTCTGCTCCATCTCTTCTTTCGAAAGGCCGAGTTCGTTTTCCACGAAATCCGCCACACAGAAGTACACATCCATCGCGATATACTGACGCAGCATCTTCGATCTCAGCGCATGGTCGCCGATGTTGTTGAGATACTCTTCCAGGAAGAACGTGATCTCGGAAACTTCACCTCCGCGGAGGAAGCGCTTCATGAGGCGGCGGTCGATGTGCTTCGGATCGATCTCCGAAGGAATGTCAACATTTGTCTCCGGACGGAGTCCCTCTGCCGATCCGACGAGAAAAGCATTCTCGCTCGTCAGATACAGGTGCGCATATGCACGGCTCGCCCAGTCAAAGGAAGTGTGGATCTCCGTAATCCTTCCGACCGTCTGGCCGATCGCGCCGAAGTAGCGGATGTGCTTATATCCTGAGAAAAGATCTTTCATCTTCGCCACTGCGCGGTCGATCTTTCTCTTTATATCCTTATCGTCATCACCCTTAAAGAGCAGCGCCGTTCCCTCGACCGTGAAGTCAAAGAACACCGCCCCCAGTTCGTCGGCAATCGCTCTTACGGTCTCTTCCACGCGAAGTACGCTGTTTGAGAATTCACCGATGTCATGCTTGTCCGACCAGATCTTCAGAAGCATGATGTTATACCGCAGAGCCGAAATATCGATCGACAGCTTCTTCGCCTCCGCAATCAGATCCGATGCGCTTGCGCCGCCCTTGATGAGCGTGTTGAAGAAATCACGCTTGTCGAGTTCCGTTCTCTCGCGCATCTCCTCTTCGTATCTCTGCGCCGCTTCTCTCTCCGCTTTCTTTTCACGGATCTTTTCAGAGAGCGCATCCACCTCTTTCATAATCGACTCACCGTTTACCGGCTTAAGGAGATAGCATGAAACACCAATCTTGATGGCTTCTCTTGCGAACTGGAAATCCTCGTATCCCGTCAGGATAATGATCTCGATCCACGGAAACTCGGACTTGATCATGTGGCTCAGTGTGAGTCCGTCCATGAACGGCATCTTAATATCGGTAATCACAATATCCGGTTTCAGTTTCTGGATCATCGAATAGGCAACTTCACCGTCGCCGGCCTCGCCGCAGAAGTCATACCCGTGCCCGCTCCAGTCGATGTTATTCTTAATACCCTCACGGACGACAAATTCGTCCTCGACAAGAAAAACTTTCAGCATAGTATCCCCTTTTAACAGGATGCGCATTCGCCATCGTACCCATCTCTCTGATAATTATACTAAACATTGGAAGATTTCTATACATCGAGGTGAAGGAATATGATTTGAAATATCAGTGTTCCTTTTTCCGAGCCAATAGTTTTTGACCTGCAAAAACAGCGA
>JAILHZ010000087.1 GCA_024695545.1 Clostridiales bacterium | reverse complement strand
TGGAGCCGATTGCGAGACTCGAACTCGCGACCTGCTGATTACAAATCAGCTGCTCTACCAACTGAGCTAAGTCGGCGACTTTTCAGCGCAAGTGATATTGTAAGATGAAGGACGGGGTTTGTCAACACCTTTTTCGTGAGAAGAAGTGCTTTTCGCGCGAAATTAACTTGACGCGGTGCTTTTCCTGTAGTAACATTGTCTAGCACATAAAGTCCGGTCCGGCATACGTGATACTTGGAATTACGCGCCGAACCTTTGATTTAAGAGGTGAAAGACATGAAAGAAGGAATCCATCCGAAGACACAGGTTGTCACCGTAAAGTGCGCTTGCGGCGAGACTTTCGAGACAACTTCCACGAAGAGCAGCCTCCGTGTTGATATCTGCTCTAAGTGCCACCCGTTCTACACAGGTAAGCAGAAGCTCGTAGACACAGGCGGACGTATCGATAAGTTCAAGAAGAGAATGGGCCAGAGCAACGGCTGATTCGTTTCGAACGATTTGGACAATTCAGGGAACTGCTTCAGAAATGGGGCAGTTCTTTTTTCGTTTGTTCGTTTGCGTGCGGATCCGGGGCGCCGCGGGGCATAGGGCCAGTGCTTTTCCAGTTGGATGGATTTTTCTGGATGCTCCCAAGGTTGTTTATCAAGGGAAACTTCGATAATGTCTGTTTCACGTGTTGATTTCATCTTGCCGTATCACGGGTTTTGTAAATAAATTCGATTCCCCGTGATGGATTTTTCTTGATTCATCACGGTTTTTTCCGTTTTTTGTATTTACCCTTGATAATATTCCTCGTTTTTCGTCAAGGGGTTTCTCAAAAAAAGCATTTTCCCGTGAAAGATACCCTCTATTTCGTCAAGGTTTTTCTCTATAATTGTGATTTCCCTTGATTTCCTACTCGAAACCAACGCGTGAAACCTATTTTTCTCGAATATTTCCAGAAAACGTCCCGAATTTGGAAATATATGCGAAATCCTATGCCAAAAGCACTTTCCCGCAGTGAACAAAACGTCATGCAGTCGTAACGTGCGCGTGTTGTTCCTGTTAGGGCTTTTCTGTTAAAATAGGTTTGGTTACGTGCACGCGCGCGTTAGAAAGGAATTCAGCAAATGGATGAAGATATGAAGAATCAGGAGCTTTCGGGCTCCGTGAACGATATAGAGACTGCGGCCGGGGAGCAGATTGCTTCCGCGGAGCAGATCGCTGCTCAGGCGACAGAAGAGGCCGCGCAGGCAGTTGAGGGAGCCGCCCAAGCGGAAGAAACCATCGCCCAGGCGGCTGAAGAGATCGCGCAGGCGGAGATCGAGGTGCCGGTTGAGGCCATCACAGGCACTCCGGGCCCGACAGAACAGGTCGAAGCCCCTGAACTTGAGTCCGTACCTGCACCGGAAGTGGTAGATGTCGCTTCGGAAATCGCAGAACCCGAGCTCGCCGCAGCTCCCGCAACCCCAGCAACCCCAACCCTCAACGCGGAAAGCACCCGCACCGCAGCCGCTCCGGCGAAGTCGCCTAAGAAGACTACCATCGGCGGCCAGGCCCTGATCGAGGGCATCATGATGTGCGGCCCGCATAGAACCGCCATCGCTGTAAGAAAAGCCGACGGTTCCATCTACGTAGAAGAAATCAAGAAGAGCGCCAGTGAGACGTTCTTTGAAAAAGTCCCGCTGGTCAGAGGCTGCATCCGCTTCTTCCGCCAGCTCATTTCCGGTACTGCGGCGCTCATGAAGTCCGCCGAGATCTCCGAAGAGGGTGACCCGCAGGAGACCGCAGACCGCGTCGTCGAGCGCGTTTCCGCAAATCCGGACGACGATAAGCCGATGACCGTGAAGGAAGCCCAGGAAGAGAAGAAGTCGGGCAAGGAGAAGACCGCCAGCAAGCTCGACCAGTTTGCCGACAAGCACTCCAACGGTCTCATGATCTTCGCAGCAGTCCTCGGCCTGATGTTCAGCATCGTGCTTTTCATCCTGCTGCCGAGACTCATCGTCGACACATGCCTGCACTTTTTCGCGGCCGAGCGCTCTGACTCCGTCGCGCTCAACGTTGGCCTGAACTTCATCGAAGGCCTGATCCGTATCACGATCTTCCTTACATACCTCGGTCTTACGTCCCGCATGAAGGACATCGCCCGCGTGTGGATGTACCACGGCGCCGAGCACAAGACCATCGCCTGCTACGAAGCGGGTGAGGACCTGACCGTCGCGAACATCAGAAAGTGCAGCCGCTTCCATCCGAGATGCGGTACCGCATTCCTGTTCATCGTCGTGCTCGTCTCGATCCTCGTATTCTGCGTTGCCAGCGTATTCATCGGCGTTGCCCAGTGGTGGGTCAACATGCTCGTCCGTCTGGCCCTCGTACCGCTCGTCGGCGGCATCTCCTATGAGATCCTCCGCTTCTGCGGCCGCCACGACCAGAACCCGATCTGCAAGATCTTCATCGCACCGGGCCTCGCGCTCCAGCGCCTGACCACCAGAGAACCCACCGACAGCATGATCGAAGTAGCGATCGCATCTGTTCAGGCGGTCATCCCGGAGAACAGCAACGAGGACATCTGGTGAGTCCCGCCCTCCAAGGAGGCCTCCCCTTGACACTGAGTGATTTTTTGAAAGAAAAGACGGACCTTCTGGCGAGTAACCGTGTTACAGATGCCGAAACAGAGGCGTGGATCGTGCTTGAGACCGTCTCGGGCATGAGCCGCGCGATGATCCGTTTTTCTATGTCAAAAGCACTGGCCGAGTGTTTTTCGGAGGACATTGTTTCCCGGCTGGAGGATGTTTTCAGAAGGAGAGCGGAGGGAGAACCCCTCGCATATATCGTCGGGCACGCGCCGTTTTATGACCTCGAGTTTTCCGTCGGAGAAGGCGTCCTGATCCCGCGTTTTGATACCGAGATCCTTGTTGAGACCGCACTGACTTCTCTGCGAGTCGACGATCTCGTCATGCCGCCTGCCGACGCACCGGTCCCGAGAGTGTTCACGGAAGCGCCTTTTACGGTCTTCGATCTTTGCACCGGCTCCGGCATCGTCGGCATCACGATCGCGCACGAGCTCCAGAAGCGCCACATCCCATACAAACTCGTCATGACAGATATCTCCGAGACCGCGGCTTCTTTTGCGAAGAAGAACGCCGAAGCGATCCTCGGCGAAAATGCCGCATGGACCGTCGAGATCGCCGATCTCTGGCCCACCTCCGCTTCAAAAGCATCTGTCTCCGCTTCAAAAGCACCTGTCTCTGCTTCAAAAGCACCTGCCTCCGAGACTGAAGGCGCCCGCGGCACGAATACAGCAAATCCGGCACCAAACACCGCCCGCGCGGACCTCATCGTCTGCAACCCGCCGTACATCACGAAAGACGAGATGGAAGAACTTTCCGTCGAGGTGAGGGAGCACGAACCGCACCTGGCGCTGACCGACGGCGGTGATGGGCTGAGCTTTTACAAGCGCATATTCACGGAAATCGGAAACTACATAAAAGACGGCGGTGTGATTGCCGTCGAACACGGATACAGCCAGAGCAAGGATATCAGGGATATCCTTCCCGATTACATCACGGATGTGGTCTGCGTGAAGGACTATGGCGACAACGACCGCGTGACGTGCGGAAGATATGAAGGGAACAGGTGACATATGAACGGCAAGTTTTTCCTTTATCCATATAAAGAAGACCAGGTCGTGACGCTCAAGAAGACGCATCCGTGCGGCGGCAAGACATGGAAACTCATCCGAGTCGGCGCGGAAGTCCTGATGTGCTGCGAGACCTGCGGGCACAAGATGACACTGAAGAGAGCCGCGCTCGAGAAAGCCTGCGTGAGCGTCGCCGATCCCGAGGAGAAAGAGAACCGGTGATGCGACAGGTTCGCCCGCAGTCGAAGCGGGCCGATCCAGAGAAAAAAGAAGAAACCTGAGGAAAAAAAGTGTTCCGAAAATGTCTAATACATAGGAAACAGTTTCATCGGAGGTAAAGGGTTATGAAAAGAAAGGTTGCACTTTTGCTGAGTGTCATGATGATCCTCAGCTGCGCGGGATGCAATAAGTCGAAGAAAGAGGCAGAGAAGACGGACGACACCGGAATTTCCTCATCGAAGAACTCGGAAACAACGGAGTCGAAAGAAGACTCAAAGGAATCTTCCGCTTCCGACACAAACGAGACCGAGACTTCCGCGTCGAGTGACGCCACTGACACGAGCAAACCAGCGGCGGAACCGAGAGTTGATCTGTTAGGAACGGAGGTTCCTTTCAAGATCACTCACGACCTGACTGCCGGCGATATGAGATTCGATCCGGAATATGAGTGCCACAGTGTTTTGGACGGGAAGGAACTGAAGCCCAAGGTCAGTACGGTTTCCGTATATTATGAGTTTGACGGCGTCAGCTTCGGACCCGGAGATGATCGACCGGCCGCGCCGGTCATTTCTGATATCTTCGCTAAGGAACAAAAGGAGCTTCTGGATAAGTACACTGCCAGCACACGTGCTCTGGATCAGAATGCTAACGCGAAAGCAGTCATGTTGTACGGCGGCTGGTATGAATTCAATGCCTCTAGATACAGAGATGACAGCCGCGTTATCTCCTTCACCACGCTTTTGAATTCTACTGAAGAAAACACATATATTAGAAAGTTCTATAACATCGACGCTAAGGACGGAAGCAGCATAGCCTTTTCTGATGTCGTTAAGGATAAGGCTGCGGTCACCAAGTATATCGATGAGTTCTGCACGCTCCTCCAGCCGGGGCAGCGCGAATGGATGAATAAGCTCATCAACGAAGAGACCATAGACTTTATCATCTACACGAACGGCGTTGAGTTCTTTTACACTGATGCAGACGGATATTCGTACAAGAGTGCTTTTGTACCGGTGTTTTCATGCCCGGACGCATTTAACAGGTATTACTTCGAGGCGACTCCTGCGAATAACTACACCGTCGAAGGTGACGATTTGAATCGCATTTTCTGGGATATCGATGACGACGGCATTATCGATGAAGCGATTGTCAGACTGATCGGCGAAAATGCCTGGCCTACTGAAACTGACGAGCCCGATGCGGATCCTCAGTCAGATGCGGTTAACCTGAAGATGAAAGTCAACTATAACGAAAAGGAGTTCCTCTTTGATGCGGAGAAGGATCTGAAGTTCGATGAAGATGACATCAAGGATTTCTCCCGTGGCGGCATTCAGAGATCCGAACTCATGTTTACCGATTCCGGCTGCTACCTTTTTGTTTTCGGGTACGGAGCGAAGAACTGCTATGTCTTTACATTTGAACTCCGGAGAGATGGCAATCTCACATTCTGCGATTACATGAAGACTTATGCGGTCTGGGAGGATTATCTGCCGGACGATTTCGAATTCAGTCTGGAAAAGTACCCGATCGGCTGGGTCGAGTGCTATCAGAAGTATGCGCTTGATTCCGAGGGCAAATTCACCCCGAAAAAAGACAGCTATTATTGTGTTTCTAACTTCGTCACCCTTAAGGACCTGAAGGTAACGAAGCTCGACAGCGAAGGAAAAGAAACAGAGAAGATGTCATTGCCGGCCGGCTCTCTGGTCACGCTCACCGCCTATAACGAAAAGGATAAGACCGTTACGCTCTGTCTTCAGAACAACGACGTTTTCCTGGGCGACCGGGTGCTTCTGGACCTGTCCACCGTTGATGACGTTGAAAAAACATTCTCCTACGTATTCCTGGGTGAGTAAAATTTCCCCAAAGATGACAATCAGTTCTTTTTGATTTCGGAATCCTGAAGTAAAATAGAACTATGCAGACTTGGAAAAGTGTTTTTGGTTCCTATCCAAAAGCACTTGTCCTTTGGGGGAGGGTTTTCCATATGAAATGTATATGGTGTCAGACTGAACTTAAGCCGAATGCAGTGAAGTGCCATATGTGCGGACACGAGGTGGATCGCAGCGCGATGTCCGATCCGAGCACAATGGGGCTTCCTACACCGCCGCAGGCATCATTTGGCACGCAGGCATCTTCGCAGCCGGCTCAGGCACAGCAGCAGGCATTCCAGCCGGCAAGCTTCCAGCAGCCGCAGCAGCAGGCCTATCCGCAGCAGGGCGCCTACCAGCAGCCCGCACAGCCGGCAGGATATCAGCAAGGCTATCCGCAGACCGCATATGCGCCGCAGGCATACGCTCAGGCGCCTCAGCAGTATGCGCAGCCACAGCCTCAGCCGGTTTATGCTCCGCAGCCTGTGTACGCACCGGTGCCCATGTACGGACAGCCGTACGGCACGAAGCCGCGTCAGAAGAAGGCGTTTGCAGTGGCAGGTCTTGTCCTTGCCATCCTCGCTATGCTGAACTTTGGCGAAGATGCGATCATCGGCGGCACATCCTGGAGCTCCTACAGATCCAGATCTCAGATAGAGTCGCTCTGCCTCGGCTGGCTTACACTCTACTGGTTTGCATTAATCATGTTCGTGCTTGCAGTCGCTTTCCTCATTGTTGCAGTAGTAAAAAAGCAGTCTAGCGCGCCGAAGATAGTCGGAATATGTTTCGCGGCGCTGGCCCTGATCTTTTTCATTGTCTGCACTACACAGTACTCCAAGATTTCGGATCGCTATAGTTTGGCAACTTCAAGATACGGCTCGTATTACGACTACATATACTAAGGGTTCCGAATAATTGAAAAATAAGAAGACCGGCCCCCTCGGATCTGAGGGAGCCGGTCTTTATTTGTGCGTCAATCTTTAGCGCAGAAGCCGCAAGGTGCGGCCGATCGCTGATCCGGCGAACCGGACCGGAGACCGGAAGATCTTACTTCATGCACTCTTCAACAGCAACAGCTACAGCAACGGAAGCACCAACCATCGGGTTGTTACCCATACCGAGGAAGCCCATCATCTCAACGTGTGCCGGAACGGAGGAAGAACCTGCGAACTGAGCATCGGAGTGCAT
>JAILHZ010000193.1 GCA_024695545.1 Clostridiales bacterium | reverse complement strand
CTTCCATGAAGTATGTAGGTGCAATCAGAAGAGAACTCGGTTTCAGAACCGTATTCAATATTCTCGGGCCTCTGACCAATCCCGGAAAGCCCTCTATGCAGCTTCTCGGCGTGTACGATGAGTATCTTGTTGAGCCGCTGGCACAGGTTCTCGTAGAACTCGGCATCAAGCGCGGTATGGTCGTTTACGGCATGGATAAGCTCGATGAGATCTCCATGAGCTGCCCGACAAAGATCTGCGAGATCAATGACGGCTGGTTCAGAACGACTACGATCACACCGGAAGACTTCGGTTTCAAGACATGCTCGAAGGATGAACTCGTCGGTGGTACTCCGGAAGAAAATGCACAGATCACAAGAGACATCCTTTCCGGTGCGAAGGGCCCGAAGAGAGAAGCGGTCCTCCTGAACGCAGGTGCATCCCTCTACATCGGCGGCAAGGCTTCTTCCATGAAGGAAGGCGTTAAGCTCGCAGCCGAGATCATCGATTCCGGTAAGGCAATGGAAACCCTGAACAAGCTGATCGAAGTCAGCAACCGTCCGGAGGCATAAGCTATGACGATCCTCGACCAGCTGGCAGATCACGCAAGAGAGCGCGTAGCGATTGCGAAGGAGAAGGTCTCTTTTGAAGAGATAAAAGCCCGCGCAGAGGCGATGGCCGATCAGTCTTTTTCCTTTGAAAAAGCACTGGCCGCCAATCCGGATATTGCTTTTATCTGTGAGTGCAAGAAGGCCTCTCCGTCAAAGGGCCTGATTGCACCCGACTTCCCGTATCTTGAGATTGCGAAGTCCTATGAAGCGGCAGGCGCAGACTGTATCTCCGTTCTTACGGAACCGAAGTGGTTCTTAGGTGCGGATCAATACCTTAAGGAGATCGCTTCTGAAGTGAAGATCCCGTGCCTTAGAAAAGACTTCACCGTAGATCCGTACATGATCTATGAGGCGAAGGTCCTGGGCGCATCGGCAGTACTTCTGATCATGTCGATCCTGGATGAAAAGACTGCAGGCGAGTATCTGAAGATCGCGGATTCTCTCGGTCTTTCGGCACTGGTCGAGACACATAACGACGAAGAAGTAAAGCAGGCTCTTAATATCGGCGCACGCATCATCGGCGTGAATAACAGAAACCTTAAGAATTTTACGGTCGATACCGAGAACAGCAGAAAACTCAGAAAACTCATCCCGGACGACGTACTCTTTGTTTCGGAGAGCGGCGTGTCTTCTCCGGAGGATGTTAAGAAACTCCGTGAGATCGGCGCTGACGCGGTACTCGTTGGAGAGACACTGATGAGAGCGGAAGATAAGACAGAAAGACTTGCTGAACTGAAAGGTCTGAAGTAAGAAATGAACGGTACGAAGATCAAAATCTGCGGTCTTAGCAGACCCGAAGATATCGAGACGGCAAACAGGATCCGTCCGGAATTCATCGGATTCGTTTTCTGGGAAAAGAGTAAACGGTACGTGGATCCGGATACTGCCGCCGCGCTCCGCATGATCCTCGATCCGCACATTAAGGCCGTAGGTGTTTTTGTGGACGAACCGGCGGAAGAAGTGTCGTATCTTCTGAACCGTGGTATAATCGACATCGCGCAGCTTCACGGACATGAAGACGAAGACTATATCGATTCTCTCCGTGAAATGACCGACAAACCTGTCATGAAGGCTTTCCAGCTGAAGGGTGAGTCTGAGGAGGAGACAAGGCTTACGCTTCTTCAGGCCAAGTACAGTTCGGCAGACTATGTCCTTATCGATTCGGGCATGGGATCGGGAAAGACCTTTGACTGGGATCTTCTTAAGGACTTCGACCGGGAGTATTTCCTGGCCGGCGGCCTCGACGAGGGAAATGTCGCAGAAGCGATCAGAAAGACGCACTGCTTTGCTGTGGATGTCAGCTCGAATGTGGAGACGGACGGCAGGAAAGATGAGAAGAAGATGGCCGGCTTCGTGGATGCGGTAAGAAGCACCCGTGATTGACCGGACTCGTGCCGGATTTTGAGCCGGCATGTTGATAGGAGAAAAGCACTTTGGTGACAACGAAAGGAGAGTCAGTATGACCAATCCAGCAGGACGCTTCGGTATCCACGGCGGACAGTATATCCCCGAGACACTGATGAATGCCGTGATCGAACTCGAAGAAGCGTATAACCACTATAAGAATGACCCGGAGTTTAACCGTGAACTCACGGAGCTATTTAACGAATATGCAAACCGTCCGTCACGTCTGTACTTCGCGAAGAAGATGACAGAGGATCTGGGCGGTGCGAAGATCTATCTGAAGAGAGAGGACCTGAACCACACCGGTGCGCATAAGGTAAATAACGTTCTCGGACAGGCACTCCTTGCCAAGAAGATGGGTAAGACCCGTCTGATCGCGGAGACCGGTGCCGGCCAGCACGGCGTAGCAACAGCGACTGCTGCTGCTCTCTTTGGTATGGAGTGTGTCGTCTTCATGGGTGAAGAGGATACGATCCGCCAGGCGCTGAATGTGTACCGTATGCGTCTTCTCGGCGCGACCGTTATTCCGGTCAAGACCGGTACCAGAACACTCAAGGATGCTGTTTCTGAGGCGATGCGCGAGTGGACAACACGTATCTCCGATACACACTACTGTTTAGGTTCGGTCATGGGTCCGCACCCGTTCCCGACGATCGTCCGTGATTTCCAGGCAGTTATCTCAAAGGAGTCCCGTGCGCAGATCCTTGAAAAGGAAGGCCGTCTCCCGGATGCCGTCCTCGCTTGTGTCGGCGGCGGAAGTAATGCGATCGGATCTTTCTATCACTACATCGAAGACGAAGGCGTAAAGCTCATCGGATGTGAAGCGGCAGGACGCGGAATCGATACATTTGAGACTGCAGCGACAGTCAACACGGGAAAACTCGGTATCTTCCACGGCATGAAGTCTTACTTCTGTCAGGACGAAGACGGTCAGATCGCTCCTGTTTATTCGATCTCAGCCGGCCTTGATTATCCGGGTGTCGGTCCGGAGCACGCATACCTTCACGACATCGGCCGCGCACAGTATGTGCCGGTTACCGATGAAGAAGCTGTACAGGCATTTGAGTATCTGTCGAAGATGGAAGGCATTATCCCGGCGATCGAGTCTGCACACGCTGTAGCATATGCACAGAAACTGGCGCCGACCATGAGTAAGGACCAGATCATCATCATCACGATTTCCGGCCGCGGCGACAAGGACTGTGCCGCGATCGCCAGATACAGAGGGGAGGATATCCATGAGTAAGATCAAAAACGCATTTTCAGGCGGAAAAGCATTTATCGCATTTATCACCTGTGGAGATCCGGACCTTGCGACCACTGCAGCCTGTGTCAGAGAAGCCGTAAAGAACGGCGCGGACCTCATCGAGCTCGGTATCCCGTTTTCCGATCCGACTGCTGAAGGTCCGGTCATCCAGGGTGCTAACATCCGTGCGCTTGCCGGCGGAGTGAAGACGAACAAAGTATTCGAACTCGTCCGTGAATTAAGAAAAGACGTTACCGTTCCGATGGTCTTTATGACCTACGCGAACGTAGTGTTCTCCTATGGTACCGAGAAGTTCATCAGCACATGTGAAGAGATCGGCATTGATGGTATCATCCTTCCGGACGTTCCTTACGAAGAGAAAGAGGATTTCCAGCCGGTCTGCAAAGCGCATGGTGTGGATTTCATTTCCCTGATCGCACCGACCTCGGAAAACCGTATCGGCATGATCGCCAAGGAAGCGGACGGTTTTATCTATCTCGTATCCAGCCTCGGCGTTACCGGTGCAAGATCCGAGATCACGACAGACCTGAGTAACATTGTTACACACATCCGAAGCGTTACGGACACGCCCGTTGCGATCGGTTTCGGAATCAGCAAGCCGGAGCAGGCAGCCGCCATGTGTAAGATCAGTGACGGCGCGATCGTCGGTTCTGCGATCGTTAAGATCGTCGAGCAGTACGGCAAAGACGCACCGCCTCATGTCGGTGAATATGTTAAGAGCATGAAAGAAGCGATCAGAGATCTCTGATCGCTTTTATTTCACATCACTTCTAACCCCCTATTTTTATCACGCATCCGTGAAAAAAATAGGGGGCTGTAAACTTATATCCACCCCGTCAATCTGAAGGGAACATCTTTCTTTCTAAGCCGACGATCCGTCGGTAGAGGTCTTTCCGCTCGAAGTCGTAATTGTTGATCTGACGGTTATAGTCCATAGCCTCTCTTTGTGTGTCGCTCATGGCACCGTGCATGATGTCCGACACATCCCATGCATCCTGAAGAGCATTGGGGACGGGTGTGCTGCCCGGACGGTCGAGAAGAAAATCCGTAAGCGAGCGGTTACGTGAACGGACCTTCTCATAGCTTCCTTCCATTGCGGATACACGGCTGTCGATATCTCTTGAGTGCTCGGAAAGCTTCTTCTGTCTTTCCTGGATCGGGCGGGCCTTGACCTTAACGTTATGGTATTTCTCGGAGACATCCACAAATTCTTTGATCACCTGAAAATACTCTCCGTCTTCTTCGGAAAGCTTCTTCATCGCCTCATCGCAGCGCTTCCTGACAGCGTCAGCGCGGACGCCGGTGAGCTCTCCTTTGCCGGTCTTTAAGTCAGTCGTCCGTTTCCATTTGCCGGCACAGAAGACACGGCCGCGAAGGGCAGAGAGGTCCTTCGGATCCATCGAAAGCACGAAGGTGTAGTAAAGATCGGCATCATTAAACTCGCCGATCGACAGTGCTTTTGCAGCCTTATCGGCGGCCGTTCCGTCAAAGAGACCGTAGCCGTAGGCCACGCCGCAGAAAGCACACTTATAGATATTCTTTTCTCTGTCGGCGACCAGTTCGCCGCCGCAGGTGGTGCAGGTCAGTTTCTTATCTGTTGCCATTCCGGTTTCCTCCATATTCCCGTGCAGAAGTGAGAACATTCTTACTTGCTTTCTTTCGCATCCGGTTCTTTCTTCAAAGTCGGATCAAGATCCCTGAGCCGGAGATAGAGTTCGTCATACTCCCTGCTCAGTTCGATTTCTTTTTGACTGTGCTCGGACAGATCGCTGTGTATTTCTTTTAAGGCCTCTCTATGGGGCTTTTTCTTATGCTCGATCAGAGCAAGGATCGCGCCGCGGATCAGGAAAGCGAGGACAGCGATACCGAATGCTGCGAATAATCCTAAGGGGCCTAAGTAGTAGATGCAGACGATGATGGCAACAGCGAATACCAGGATGACTGCAAACATCGAAAGCATATTCGTGTTATCGTCCGTCTCGTTTTTGAACTTGCCCATCATGTCGACGGCCTTATCCGTGCCCTTTGACATTGCGCCGGCGACAGTGTCCTTCTTATCCATCAGATCCGTAAGCGATTGTACTTCGCTTGACTGCCGGTTGCGAAGATCTGCGCTCTCTTTAGAAACCTCACTGAATTCATCGTAAAGGTCGAGCATCGAAGACAGAGTAGAGAAGTACGCTTTATTGTTTTCCGGTGCTTTTTCCGCGGCATCGGGAATTGCTTCGCGCATCATATTGATGTCGCATTTCCTGAGCTTGTCGATACGCTGGATATACTGCGGGGAGTTGATGTGGCCGGCACAGAAAACAAGACCGCGGAGCGCCGTGAAGTTCGAAGGATCATCCTTTAAGATGCGCTCGAACTTCTCCTTCGCAGAAGAAAACTCCATCTGGCGGAGTGCTTTTACACCGTCACCTAAAACATCCTGTCCGTGAAAATCATCAAAGCCAAATTTCGTTCCGCAGAACGGGCAGTCGAAAACTTCCTGATCCTTATCAACAATCAGCGCGCCGCCGCACTTCGAACAAGTATAACTCTTTAACTGTGCCATGCCCTGAAACCTCACATCCGTAAACCCTATGAGAAAATAGTATCGGTTATACGAAGGATTATCAAGGGAGGCGTTGTGTGCTTAACGGGCGTTATTTCGTGTTATACTTGCACTATCAGGCTTTTGCAGGGGAAAGGAGCAGAAGAGAACATGCATTTTGTCGATGCAAAGGGAATACTTTCCGCAAGTAACGGTATGAATATCTACCGCGGCTGCACGCACGGATGCATCTACTGCGACAGCAGAAGTACCTGCTACCAGTTTACCCACGATTTTGAAGATATCGAAGTCAAGCAGAATGCCCCGGAGCTTCTGGAAAGAGCCCTGAAATCGAAAAGAAAACACTGCATGATCGGTACCGGCAGCATGTCGGACCCGTACATGCACTGCGAAGAAAAACTTCTGCTCATGAGAAAATGCCTCGAAGTCATCGACCGGCACGGATTCGGTGTCGCCGTACAGACGAAGTCCGACAGGATCCTTCGTGACATCGATCTTCTCGAGTCCATCAACAGGAAGGCTAAGGCAGTCGTACAGATGACGCTGACGACCTACGATGACGATCTCTGTAAGATCTTAGATCCGAATGTCTGCAATACGAAGCGGCGTATCGAAGTGCTCGAAGAGATGCAGAAGAGAGGGATCCCGGCGGTTGTCTGGATGACACCGGTCCTTCCTTTTATCAACGATACGGAAGAAAACGTAAGAGCGATCCTCGATGAATGTGTCCGGGTGGGTGTCAAGGGCATCATCTGCTTTGATATCGGCGTGACCTTAAGAGAAGGGGACAGGGAGTATTTCTATGCGGCACTCGACAAGCACTTCCCGGGCGTTAAAGAGAACTACATCAGAAACTACGGGAATGCCTACGAGCTGTCGAGTCCGAACGCCAAGCCCCTGATGGCGCTCCTTCGGAAGACCTGTAAAGAGAACGATATCCTCTATAAGCCGGAAGACTGCTTTAACTACCTTCACGAACTTCCCGAAAAGTATACCCAGATGAGTCTTTTCGATCTTTGAAATGCAGCATAAGAAGATAGCTGCGGATCAAATCTAATTGCGAATCATTCGCAATTACTTGTTTTGAAAATAAGGGTGTGCTATAATTTCCACGTTTTAAGAAAAAGGCAGGAAGTAAGAAAAAGTGCGCGTTTCAGAAAGTTCCAAGTCAAGAAGAGTGCTCGCCGGTATCCTCGGGATCATGGTGCTGTTTGTTCTTCTGTTCTCCAGCTTCTATATCGCCCTTGAATCCGGCCATGAATGCGACGGTCACGATTGTCCGGTCTGCTCGATCATTAAGCAGTGCGAAGCTGTTATCCGCGTATTTAAAGAAAGCAGAAAGACGCTTGTTTCCGCGATCCTTCCGGTTCTCTTTTTATGTCTTACCCTGCATCTTGTTCCGGTGTTTACTTCATCGGAGACCCCTGTAACTGAAAAAGTCCGGCTGAATAATTGATATCCATCTTCCAAAGGCAGAACCATACCCGTCGGGCATAGGTCTGCCTTCTGTTTTCACGTTTTCAAAAACATAAAAACACACGGAGGTGGATGTTTTATGAAAAAGCATCTTTCTATTCTCGCAGTGCTGGTCGCATCGGCTATGTGTCTTCCGGCCTGCTCAAAATCCAAGAAAAACAGCGATAAAAAACTGAAGATCGTAACCACGATCTTTCCTGAATATGACTGGGTCATGAATGTGCTCGGCGATGAAAAGGAGAATGCGGATGTCACTCTGCTTCTCGATAACGGCGTTGACCTTCACAGTTACCAGCCGACAGCAGACGATATTCTGAAGATCTCCGAATGCGACCTTTTCATCTATGTCGGCGGCGAGTCGGATGAGTGGGTCGAGGATGTCCTCGACCAGGCGACGAATAAGGATATGGCGGTCATCAATCTTCTTGATTCTCTCGGCGATCAGGTCAAAGAAGAGGAAATGGTTGAAGGCATGCAGGGTGAAGAGCATGATCACGACCACGGTGATGAAGATCATGATCACGATGAACATGACGAGGACCACGATCACGAACATGAGCACGACGAAGAGGAGCCGGAATACGACGAACATGTATGGCTTTCTTTAAAGAGTGCCTCCTCACTTGTAGAAACGATCGGAAATAAGCTTGCCCAGGTCGATAAGGACCACGCGGATACCTTTAAGAAGAACGCGGAAGATTATAAGAAGAAACTTCTGGATCTCGATAAGAAGTATCAGGAAGCAGTCGGCGCCGCATCTGTAAAAACACTTCTTTTCGGTGACCGTTTCCCGTTCCGTTATCTTGTCGATGACTACGGACTTTCTTACTACGCGGCATTTGTCGGCTGCTCCGCAGAGTCGGAGGCAAGCTTTGAGACGATTGCTTTTCTTTCGAAGAAAGTAGATGAACTTAATCTTAAAGCTGTCATGACGATCGAAGGCCCGAACCACAAGATCGCTGAGACGATCAAAGAGAACACAAGCTCGAAAGACCAGAGCATCCTTACGATGGATTCCATGCAGTCCATCACATCGAAGGACGTAAAGAACGGCACGACCTATCTTTCCATCATGGAGAAGAATCTTGACGTGCTGAAAGAAGCCTTGAAGTAATTTCCGAAAAAGGGGAGGTGCGGCTATGCCACTTTTGCAAGTGAAAGATCTATCTCTCGGATACGATGGACAGGCCATTGTCGAGGGAGTGAATTTTGAAGTTTGTTCCGGCGATTATCTCTTTATCGTCGGTGAGAACGGATCGGGAAAGACAACGCTCATGAAGACGCTTCTGCATCTTCAGGCACCGCTATCCGGCTGCATCCTCCCCGGCGAAGGCTTAATGGAAAACGAGATCGGCTATCTTCCCCAGCAGACTCTGATTCAGAAGGATTTTCCGGCATCCGTAGAAGAGATCGTTCTCTCCGGATGCCAGGGCCGCCTGGGCCTTCGTCCTTTCTACCGTCCTGTTGAAAAATCACTGGCCAATGAAAATATGCGCCGCATGGGGATCGAGCATCTTCGGAAGAAGTGCTTCCGCCAGCTGTCCGGGGGACAGAAGCAGAGAGTGCTTCTTGCCCGGGCACTCTGTGCGACAAGAAAGATCCTTCTTCTCGATGAACCGGTCAGCGGACTGGATCCGAAGGGCGCTTCCGAAATGTATGACCTGATCGAGAACCTGCAGAAGAGCGGGATCGCAATCATCATGATCTCCCACGATATCCCTGCCGCGCTTCGTTACGGTACGCACATCCTCCACATCGGAGAACATCTTTTCTTTGGAACGAAGGAAGAGTATCTGAAAAGCGAGGAAGGAAGATTCTTCCTTGCAGCACAGAAGGGAGGGACTCCCGCATGATCGATAAACTCTCGATGTATCTTTCTTATCCATTCGTCCAGCGTGCCCTGATCGTAAGTGTTCTGATTGCTCTGTGCTCATCGCTTCTCGGTGTCACGCTCGTGCTGAAGCGTTTCTCCTATATCGGTGACGGACTCTCGCACGTCGCGTTCGGCGCGATGTGTGTAGCGGGTGTCGCCGGTGTGTCAAACAACATGCTCGTTATTCTTCCCGTGACGGTCGGAAGTGCAATCCTTCTTCTTTCCGGAGGGCGGAAAGTGAAAATCAAGGGAGACGCGGCCATCGCCATGATCTCCGTCGCCGCGCTTGCTTTCGGCTATCTTCTTATGAGCGTGTTTTCCACGTCATCGAATCTTTCGGGAGATGTCTGTACGACGCTCTTCGGTGCGGCTTCGATCCTGACTTTAAAACCGCAAATCGTCTGGCTCTGTGCCATCTTAGCTGTCCTTGTCGTCACGATATTCATTCTTTTCTACCACAAGATATTCGCCGTTACTTTTGACGAAGATTTCGCCGTGGCGACAGGGACGAAGGCGGGAAGATACAATCTTCTCCTCGCGGTCGTGATCGCGGTAATTATTGTTCTTGCCATGAATCTTGTCGGATCGCTTCTTATTTCTGCGCTCGTCATCTTTCCTGCAATCTCCTCGATGCGGATCTTCAGAAGCTTTAAGAGCGTCACGATATTTTCTGCGATCCTTTCTGTATTCTGCGCATTTTCGGGGATCATTATCTCGATCCTTACGGGAACGCCCGTCGGCTCGACTATCGTTGCGACCGACGTCGTCGCATTCATCATCTGCTATATCATCGGTGCCGTTAAAGGAGGGAACTGATATGACGAAAAGACCGGAAAAACAGAACAGAAGAAGGGTGCTTCCACTGAGCCTGATCCTTGTACTCTCGATCTCAGCAGGCTGCTCAAAGCAGAATGTCAGAACGAGAACGAACGGCACGACCGGTGTTGCAGATCTTCTTCAGTCGGCGCAGGATGCATCAAACGCCGAAAAATCATCAGCAACTACGATCGAAACGGTTCCCTCCGAGACTCCTTCCACGGAAAAAACGGAGACATCCGCGTCTTCGCAGACCGCAAATAAGGACGGCATCGATATCGATCTTTCCGTGATGTCATCCACCACTGTTTACGCTGAAGTCCTCGGCATGGTCTACGAGCCCGACCGCTATAGAGGGAAGACCGTCAAGATGAAGGGCAGCTTTGCCATGTTCCACGATGAAAGCACTGATAAGTACTATTTCGCGTGCATCATTAAGGATGCGACCGCCTGCTGCTCACAGGGGATCGAGTTTGATCTTAAAGGGGATCACAAGTATCCGGATGACTATCCCGAAGAAGGTACGGAGATCACCGTTGTCGGGACTTTTGATACTTATGAGGAAGGAAATGCTATGTATCTGATCCTTCGGGAAGCGCAGATGATGTAGGCACAGTCAGGATTTACTGCATTTCCCTGTTTTCAGTGTAAAGCCCCAATTTGTTTTTTTACTTGAATTGATAGTCTATATAGGGGATAATAATGGTTAGATATGTTTTATATCATGAGGGGAGTATGCAGATATGAAGATTTGTCCTGATTGCGGGCAGAGGATCCTCGGAACGTCCGAAGTGTGCGGACGATGTGGTGCCACTCTGGTTGATTTGAATAAGGCGGCAGACGTCGCTTCCGATATGATAGACGAAGTACCGTTAGAAGATGCTGAGTTAGTGGAAGAATCTCCTGAAGAATA
>JAILHZ010000182.1 GCA_024695545.1 Clostridiales bacterium | reverse complement strand
GAACTCGAATAATCAGTTCGGTAATATAACGAAGAGTATTGCCCAATGGCCCCTTTTCCCAAGGGGCTATTGTTTGGTATGTTGCAGTTTTCTTACACCAGGTTCAGATTTCCTGATTATTTCTATTATGTCACTTGCGGGATTTTTCCTCTGTGTATAATCCGAAGTAATAACAGGAAGGTGGGGTTTTTGTTATGGTAAGATCACAGAAAGTCGGATGCGCTATTTTGGCAGGCGTTCTTATCCTTGAGGGATTCTTAGGATCCGCCTGTTCGCGAAAAGAAAAAACGGAGAGCACAACTTCCTCGACAGAAACAATAGAGAGTGAGAGCGAAGATCCGAGCAGTATAAGCTCGGAGGAGACTTCGAGCGCGGTTCCGCAGGCACCGGTCGATCCGGTCAAGGAAGAGGCACTGGCGCTGGCCGCCGAACTCGGCATGAAAGAAGAGGAACTTCGCGGGAAGTATGACCTCTTTCTTAAGTATGCCGACTGCGTAGTGAACGACCCGAAGACGGGTGTTTTCAGAGCATACGCACTTCACCAGTTCCCGATCGTTGCCGACCATCTTTCCCCGGAGAACGAAGAGTTCTTCCTTGAGAAGGTAAGAGATCTCCGCTTCAGTTCCCAGGCACTGACCGACGCGAGCGGTGACTTTAACGCGCCGGGCGATATCATCCGCTTCTCAAACGACGGTATCAATTACGATGACGACTTCACATTCACAGTGCTTTTCCATGAGCTGACCCACTTCGTGGATGCATTCATCAGCGGTCCGGACGAAGCGGATCTTTTCTATACCGGTAAGAGATTTGCCTACCAGGATGATTTTACTTCGGACGAGTGGAACAACACTCCGGAGGGTTTCTATCCGTGCGTGGCTTCCAGCTTCATCACTGAGGGCGGCGCTGAGCTCTATATGGCGAAGTACCATGCGAAGGTCACTAGCACGTACCTCTGCGAAGTGCATTTCCTTACGGGCTTTGAGTGGATCTACGGAAGCGATGCGCTCGACGAGCTTTTCTTCTCGCCGGAATCGTCCGTGAAGTTCGTCAAGATCCTGCAGGACATCGGCTACACCGACGAGCAGATCTGCAAGGTCGCCGCATCCTTCAACTACGAGACCTACCACCGTATCGATGAGCCACAGGATTTTTACCGCTTCGAGGATGTGCTCATCGATATGTACGAGCACGAAAAGGGTGCCGGCTGGAAGGATGATAAGGTCTTCCTTCACATCCTGCAGGCGATAAGCTGTAATTATACCGGTGACCACGAATACCGTCATGACGGCCTTGCATCGCTCCTTACTCCGTATAACGAGTTCCTTGGCTGGACTAACGTTCTGGTCGACCGCGCGTTCCCCGGAGAGGAAGTGCCGTATCTGGGCACACTGAACGTGATCATCCTGGACGGAAAGCCGTACCTTTCGGTGCCGGTCGTGTACTGCAACGATGTCGGAGTTAACCCGTCGGCCATCGTGATCGACTTCGATTTCGATAAAGAGGAGATCCGCTCGAAGGAGAAGATCTACTACGACAGCCTGAAGTCGATTCCGGAGGCGCTTCCTTCTGGAAAAGCACTCGACGACCGCCTTGCATCTTTCAAGCACGACAACTCCAAAGCACACAGCCAGAGTGCTTTTCAGGGGGCTGAACCGAAGATGCAGGAGATCTATGACCGTGCCGCAGAGATCGGCAACAAGTACGGCGTCTACATCTATCTCGGTGAGAACATCCCCGAGTATGTGCAGTATTCCAACAGGGATATTACCATCGCAACATATAAGGACATGCTCGATCGAATTGAGAAAGTCCTCGCGAAGTTCCCGGACGGATACTTCGACCAGTTCAACTACGGATACTATTCCGGATTCGAGATCGATCTGGTGAACTGGGCGGTCTGGGACGAGCTTTACGTCTATCACACCGACAAGGGTTACGTCATGAATATCTCGCTCGACTGCAAGAACGAGAAGGTCAGAAGTAAGATGGAAGACCTTCTCATCGAAGCGATCTTCTCCGCGACCGACTATAAGATCCTCAACTACAGTGAGAACTTCGAGACGCCGCCGTTTTCCGAATCGCGCTGGAAGGAACTGAACCCGACCGGATTCTACTATATCGGATTCCGCGATGAGGATTATACGAACGAGACGTTCAAGGAGTGGAAAGAATACGTCACCACACCGGAAGGCCTGCGCTATGCGCCGAAGGACCGCTCCCAGCTCATGCTGTCCCTCATCAGGGGAGACGAGCTTCCGGAAGGCTGCATCGTAAAGGCGGACATCTACTGCGAGACCATCCGCGAAGCCTTTGACACCGATGGCTGGCCAGAGAAGACCACCTGGGAAGAAGCGCTCGCGAAGCTTAAGGGAGAAACCGAACAGAAGGCTGCCTGATTCCGAAGGAATGCTGAACCGGGCGTGCAGAAGACAGGCTTTCGG
>JAILHZ010000160.1 GCA_024695545.1 Clostridiales bacterium | reverse complement strand
GTCGATGAGTTCATATTTCTTACCGTTATAACTAAAGGAACCATCCTTCTTTTCAACTGTTTTTCCCGGCCAGTTACCTACATGCTGGCGTGCACCGGTAAGCTGGTTAAACACAGTAGATTTACCGGAGTTCGGTTGTCCAAGCAGAGCAATCGTACTCATTATCCGATCACCTCCACTTCGATCTTTTCACAGTCTTTTCTATTAAGGGCCAAAAGTGTCTCGCGTACATAGATGAGGATCGGCATCTTCTTGTCATTCTTCACGACCTGGATCCGTGTTCCTTCCGTCACCCCGATAGAAGTCACCCTTGACAGAAGATGCATATCCGCATCCAGTGAAAGCACACTTGCCATAGTTCCTTCTTTTAATTCATTAAGTTTCATACTCCCCTCCTACTATGTTAGCACTTGCTAACTTTTGTCCGCGGTTAGTATATGCTAACCACTTTTGAAAATCAAGCATACTATTCAAAGATTTTTCTCCAAAATCTTTGATATAATGTGTTATACTGAATTTGGCAAACAAACTTACCTCTCTTATCGCGATGCAATAACAATAGAAGGAGCACATATATGAACGGACTTCATGAATCCGGTGAAGATTATCTCGAAACCATACTTATACTTAAGAAGCGCAAAGGAAATGTACATTCCATCGATATCGCACGCGAGATGGAGCTTAGCAAACCAAGTGTTAGCCGCGCAATGGGTATCCTGAAGCAGAAGGGCTTTATCGCAGTCAGTGATGATGGTGAGATCCTTCTGACCGAAGAGGGCACCAAAACCGCCAAACGCATATACGAGCGCCATCGTGTACTCACAGAGGCACTCGTATATCTCGGTGTTGATGAAAAGACCGCCGCAGAGGATGCCTGCCGCATCGAGCATGACATCAGCGAAAAGACGTTCAGCAAAATCAAGAAACATCTCAAGGAAGCAAAGAATTCGAAATAATTCCTTCTCACTCCTGACTGTTCTTCAGACTCTCTACCATTTCCACCTTTTTCACTTTGGATGACAGAAGGAACATGGATACAATATAGGATATGATCGTGATTCCCGCACAGATAATTACAGACTTCGGCGTCACGTAGTTTTCTATATACGAATTATACTTCGCTGCCTGAGTTTCAAAGTTCAGTTTATTCATCAGTAATCCGAACCAGACACCCAGTGCCACACCGATCGGGACCAATGCATGATAAATGTATGTCACTGTCCTATTGATTTCTTTATTCCTGTATCCGAGAACTTTCAGCATAGAGATCACGGAAGAACTCTCTGTCAGAAGAATATTGACCATCAGATAAGTCGTGATGACTGAGATCACCATCGCTATGATCGTTATGGGGAGAAGCAGGTCGTGCATCCCCTGGCTGATCGTCTTGTCCAGCGCTTCAGCAAGAGAAGCCTTACTGACCTCACGAAGAAGCTCGGAATCACGGTAGTCTATTTTCTCTTTGCTCATGACCATCGTATAGGCATCCTCCGGCAGACAAAGGAGCGAATTAACCGTTTTTCTCGAAGAAATCATCAGAGACTGGGATCCATTGACGAATACCCCGTCCACATGGATCTTATATTCCTTCAGATCTGCATTATTCCGTATCGTGATGGTATCCCCCTCCTTTACGTGATACGCATAGGAACTCATCTCCGAGATATAGAACTTCCCTTCATCCAGCGGGAGATCCTCCCCGTAAGTATTTTTGACATCGATCAGTCTATTCTTATCCACCCCCATCAGTGTGATCAGGTCAGGATTATCTTCCACTTCAAAGGAGGCAGCGATAACGGCAGATCCCGTTTCCGGATAACCTGTTTTAATCGAGGATAGAAAATACTCGTATTCATAATCTCCGGTCGCCTTTACACTCGTATCCACATATCTGTCGATCGAATCCACACATGCGAATGTAAATGCCACCAGTGTTCCTCCGAGCGCAATTCCGAGGATCACCAGAAGAGTTCTCGGGAAGTGACTGAAGACGGCACGAAGCTTATACTTCGTACGGAAATTCATTTTCGCTTTACGAAGACCCATTCTCTTCTTTTTATTCTTCGAAAGACCTTTGATCATGTCGATGGCACTACCTCGCATATTGATCAG
>JAILHZ010000124.1 GCA_024695545.1 Clostridiales bacterium | reverse complement strand
CACGGGAAAACTCACGCAGACCAAAGACGGGAAACCTACTTTTCTTCGCATCATTCTCGCCTGCTACGCGGGCCTTCTGGTGATCTATCTGATCGGCGTGCCGTACCTCTATCTGGTGTGCAGATTCCACCTCGAAAAGACCATCGGCGCGAATGTCCTTCTGACGAACTATTTCCTCATGTTCATGCCGACGGATTCGATCAAGATGGTCATCGCCGCGATGATCGGACACCGCCTGATCCCGGTGCTCCGGACGGATGGAAAGAAGCGTGGGGAGGCGCAGCCGGCGGCCGTCCCGAAGCTGGAAGAAGAGGCTCAGATCGCGGACGGGGAAGAGAACGAATAACTTCCGTCTTCGCCCAGGATATCGTATGTGAAACCGCCGTTTTCCGTTGCTGAAAAAGCATACGTGAGGACGGCTTTTCTTTCCTTCAAAAGAATATTGAATCGGATCTCCGGCTCGAGATATGTCCCGCTGCCGGCGGTCTTCTTCGGCGGCTTTCCGGGATAGCGGACATCGTATCTTCGTTCACCGTTTTCGAGAAGATAAATCATCTCAAGAACGTGCTTTTTCGATACATTTGTATTCCTGTCGAAAAGCACCCATACCCGGTCGGCGGTGCCTCCGTGTTTGTTGCGGTATTCACCCCAGATGCGGATGCACTCTTCGTCCATAAACTTCTGGATCTGCGCCTCGCGGTGCATATTGATCGTGTACTCGGCATTCGCTTTCAGCTCGTCTTCGATCTCATCAACATGCTGCTCGAGTGTCGGGAACGGCCCCCAGCAGTAATCGGAAAGAAGCTGCAGCGCATCGTCCTTCACTTCGATGGGATTTTCTGAAACGATCACGGTCTCAAGAAGTGCGATCAGTTCTTCTTTAAAAGAGGAAATATCCTGTTTATAGTAAGGATCCATGAACCAGTCGAGGCAGAGAAGAAGGCTTCTTTTCTTCTCTGTATCCGATCCCGTCAGGACCTGCCGGATCGCTGTGATCCCGCCCTCTCTGACGAGCTTTCTTTCTTCTTCGGAATATGAAACATAACTGCTTCCCATGTATCTTTTCTCCAAGAAAAACACTTAGTATACTGCGAGTGCTTTTAAAAAACCGATACTCATATGATACAATAAAAAACAGCGGCGAAAAGTGCTTTTCGCGCGGAAAAACTAAGAAGTAGAGTGAGGATGTGACTATGAAGATCGGTTGTGTAAAAGAGATCAAGAACAATGAGTTCCGTGTCGGCCTGACACCGGACAACGTGAAAGCCTACGTGGCGGCCGGCCACCATGTGTACATGGAAAAGGGCGCGGGCGTTGGATCCGGTTTTACGGACAATGAGTACGTCGATGCGGGCGCTTCGCTGATCGACAATGCGGCCGATGTATGGCACCTCGTCGACATGATGGTCAAGGTCAAGGAGCCGCTTCCGGAAGAGTATCCGCTGTTCCGTGACGGTCTCATCCTCTATACATATCTGCACCTCGCGGCAGACAAAGAGCAGGCGGATGCGCTTCTCGCCGGTAAGGTGAAGGCTGTTGCTTATGAGACGCTGCAGGAAAAGGACCGCTCCCTGCCGTGTCTGGCTCCTATGTCCCAGATCGCGGGCCGTCTTTCCATTCAGGAAGGCGCGAAGTATCTTGAGAAGAAGTTCGGCGGTGAGGGCATCCTGCTCGCAGGTGTTCCGGGTACGCCGAAGGCAAACGTCGTTATTCTCGGCGGCGGTACGGTCGGCATGAACGCCTGCAAGATCGCGGTCGGCATGGGTGCGAACGTAACGATCCTCGACGTAAATCTGAAGCGCCTCGAGGAGCTCGACAACATGTTCGGAGCGCATATCCAGACGCTTGTCAGCAACGATTCCAATGTCGAGCGTGCGTGCAAGGATGCGGACCTCGTTATCGGTTCTGTTCTGATCCCGGGCGGTTCCACACCAAAGCTCTTTAAGAAGAAGTATCTGCCGGAAATGAAGGACGGTGCGGTGTTTGTTGACGTCGCGATCGACCAGGGCGGCTGCGGTGAATCTTCTCACGTTACCACTCACGATGATCCGGTATACATCGAGGACGGCGTCGTTCACTACTGCGTCGGCAACATGCCGGGTGCGGTTCCGAGAACGAGTACGATCGCGCTTACAAATGCTACTCTGAAGTATGGCCTTCAGATCGCGGAGGCAGGTCTCGAGGAAGCCTGCAAGAAGAGCGAAGTCATCACTTCCGGCGTGAATTGCTATGACGGTAAGTGCACGAATAAGAACGTGGCGAGTGCACTCGGCTACGAGTACAC
>JAILHZ010000099.1 GCA_024695545.1 Clostridiales bacterium | reverse complement strand
GTTTCCACATGTTCAGTGAACGGGAACATGTCGACAGGGATCGCGTATTCGGGTGTGTATCCGTGCTTTTTGAATTCCTTGAGATCACGGGCAAGCGTGGTCGGATCGCAGGAAACATAGACGATCCTTTCGGGAGACAATTTCTCGCATGCGCTGATGAATTCCGGTGTCGTTCCCGCTCTCGGAGGATCAAGGAATACTACGTCAAAAGCACTTCTCTTTGCGGCTTCTTCGATCATATACTTCGTGGCATCCGCTGCGATAAACTTCGCCTTTTCCATACCGTTTATTTTCGCATTTTCACGTGCATCGGATACCGCCGCACGGTTTAATTCCACTCCGGTGAGCCGGATGTTCTCTGCTTTAGATGCTGCACATAAACCGATGGTTCCGATGCCGCAGTACGCGTCGAGGATCTTCTCTCCGGACTTAAGTTCTGCTGCCTCGATTGCCAGTGAATAAAGCTTCTCGGTCTGGTCGTGATTGATCTGATAGAACGACTCCGGTGAGATCTTAAATCGTACCCCGAGAAGCTCATCCCATATGAAACCTCTTCCGAATTCGCAGATCGTTTTCTCACCGAGGATCATGGAGTCGGAGCGCGTATTGATGTTGATCAGCACAGTCTTCACGGACGGGTGCTTTTCGAGAAGAAGCTTGATAAAGCCTTTCTTTCCGGGGAGTACCGGAGAGGCCAGAACGAGCACCACCATGACTTCTCCCGTCGCAAAACCTTTCCGGAGAAGCACGCGGCGAAGAAGTCCCTGTCTGGTCCGCTCATCGTAGGAACGGATCTTAAAGCGGACGGCAAGTTCACGGATATCAGATAGGATCTCCGCACACTCTTCATCTTCCAGAAGGCAGTGGTCGTTCTCGATGATCTTATGGGATCCTTCCGCATAGCGTCCTGCGATGAGATGCGTACCGGCATGGCCGAATGCCCAGTGGACTTTGTTTCTGTAATACATCGGATCCTTCGCGCCGACGATCGGGCGGACATCGCAGATGGAAGAAAGAAGATCCTTCACGGTCTTTTCTTTCTTCTTCAGCTGCTCCTTATAACTTACGGACGCAAAAGCACAGCCGCCGCAGTTCTTACTTACCGGGCAGCTGATTCCTGCTTTACTGTTTACTTTGGATCCGGCCACAGCAGAAAACCTTCCTTGCGGTTTTTCTTATATTGTAACCTTAATCTTTCTGCTCAGCATGCCTTTTCTTCTTCATGTCGTACATCGCATCGTCCGCACGGCGGAAATACTCATCGAGACTGATGTTTTCCGACGGATCGATCAGGACGGCACCGACACTGATCGACAGTTCGAAGGGGATCATGAGAGCCTGCGCTTCGTGCTCGACCGCAGAAAGGAGCTGTTTCTGAAGTGTCGTTCCATCATCGATAAAGACATTCTCTCCGACAAGTACGAACTCGTCTCCGCCATAGCGGCTCGCATACCAGGACTCCGGCATCATCTCCTTGATCGCCTTTGCGACAAGACGGATCGCGAGATCGCCCTGCAGATGTCCATAGCGGTCGTTGATCATCTTCATTCTGTTGATGTCCACAACGAGCATCAGTGCTTTTTTATTCTTATCGCGGATCTCTTCAAGAAGCGGGATACACTTTCTCTCGTAGCCTTTCCGGTTAAGAAGTCCGGACAGCTCATCCGAGAGCGAGATCTCCCGAAGTTTCCGGTTCATCATTTCCATACTGATATTCTGACGTCCGCGCATCAGTCCGATGCGGAGATGGCGGAGCCAGGAATACAGGAAGTAATTATCCAGTATCGCAAAGTGATTCTTAAATACACCGTAGCCGATGACCGTGCCCTGACTGTGAATCGGGGCAATAATGTAAACGTTTCCGCTCTCTTCCGGCTCCGTGAAGATCGGGAAGATGTAGGAAGTATTGATCTTATGATACGGCATACTCTTGCCATCTCTCATTGCATAGAGGACGTGCATATATTCGCTGTAGCCGAGGACTCTCGGTTCTCCGGTCTCATAGATGGAATTGACAAATCCATCATCCAGGCAGATACAGAAAGTATCCCCTTCATAGGGTGCGAATCCGAAGCCTCCCTTGAAGAACTCTTCAAGGCCGGCGTGCATCTCTTCAAGAGTGAACTGGCCGGAAGTCGCTTCATCAAGTCCGGACAGATGCCAGTCGAAAAGCGTCCTCTCGACCGGAACCGTATAGGCCTTGTTAATGCAGCTCATCTGTGCCTTCTTCAAATCTTCACAGATCTGGCAGCCGCAGCTCTCACGGGCCACAAGTACCGACGGGAATGACTGGATGCCGGTACGCGGTTTTCCTTCAATAAGATCTACGAGATGAGAGACAGCATCGCAGCTTCTCTCCGTCCATCTTCTCTCAACCGTTGTCAGTGCAGGAAGGAAGGTCTTCGAGGACTTAATATTATCAAAGCCCGTCACGAGGCAATCTTTCGGAAGATCATATCCGCAGTCGAGGAGATACGTAAGGACACCCATTGCCATGACGTCGTTCGCACAGACAAAAGCATCCGGGAGTTTATGAGTCTCGAGCCATTCGCGGATATAGCCTTGAACGACATAGAAACTCCAGTCTCCGTTGATCGTATTCTCTTCTGTCAGGGAAAGCCCGTGCTTCTCCATACACTCGGTCACTGCACGGCAGCGCTCTTCGTTTTCTTTGTTTCCGGCAAGACCGGATACCCATACGATGTTTTTCACATCGTGTTTCGTAATGAGATGCTCACAGAGTTCGTACATACCGCTGTAGTTATCCGTGCAGATGCAGTCGATATCATCGAGCTCATACTCGAGGCATACCGCGGGAATATCCGCTTTCCTGATCCTCTCGGAAAGAGTCTGAAGCTCACCGGCATTACTCAGTGTATTTCCGAAAAGAAGCACACCATCGTAGTCATCCAGATTCGCAAGGTTTAGAATATTGATTTCGCCCTGTACATTTTCATCAAAAAGATTCGCAGAAGAATACTCGGTGAACAGGTAGATCTCGAGTTCTTTTTCTTCCGCGCATTTCTTCACGCCCTGCAACGCTTCGAGAAGATATTCATCACTCCAGCCGCTGGCAAATGCCGCAATCTTTCTTTTCATGAGCAGTCTCCTTTTTGAAAACCATTCACTCTGCATTTGCAGATTCAACCATCACTATAGTAACGGACAATACCTGCCAACATTTCGATAAAAATGAAAACAAAAAGTAAACTTCAAATACAGTTAAGCGTCGATCCGCGTGGAGGAAGATCCGATACGTGTCATCTTCCCTCTTCCTGCTGTCGTATCATTGACGAGCGCAATGAGTTTTTCCTTATCTTCCTTGGCGCAGTATACGGGGATCACGGGGGTAGCTTCGTAGATGATGTCTCCTAAAGCGAACCCGCTTTTCTTCACGGCATACTGGAATTTCTCCGAGACGGAATAATCAAGCTGCACATGGTATAGTTCGAGGAGCGCCATCTTACAGGGACCCGCTTTCTCAATGCCCATAGATGCCGCGGTCGAATACGCGCGGGTCAGCCCGCCGGTACCGAGAAGAATGCCGCCGAAGTATCTGGTCACGACGCAGATAACATCGTCGAGTTCCTGGTGCAGAAGCACATCGAGGACCGGCATGCCGGCCGTACCCGACGGTTCACCGTCATCACTGTAGCGCTGTTCGAGCGTCTCATCTCCCGCGCGGTAGGCATACACGTGATGTCTCGCGTCCGGGAATTCCTTTTTAATTTTACGCAAAAAATCCGTCGCTTCTTCACCGGTCGACACAGGGGCGACATCGGCGATAAAGACGGACTTCTTTACTTCGTATTCGATACGGGCAGGAGCTGCTACCGTTTTCCAGGTCATGCGGGGCAAATCAGACAAGCTCCTTATATCTCTGGTAGGCCATCATCAGGAGCGATCTGTCCTGGCTGTATGTAACCATTTCCAGTGCTTTTTCCAAAGGATAAAAACCGCCGTCCGAGAAGTTCTGCTCGGGGTTCGGGGTGACAGTATTATTCTCTGCCTTCATCACGTACCAGACGATCTTGTTGCAGACCGGACGCTGTCTCGTGATCGAGTAGAATTCATAGTTCGTTCTTCCCACGGGGAATAAGATCTTGGCGCTCACGCCGGCTTCGAAAGAGACTCTCTCGAGAGCAACTTCTTCCGGCTTCTCGACGGTTCTGATCACGCCCTTCGGGAAGCACCACTCGGCTTTCTCATTCTGCAGCAAAAGCACTTCATCTCCGTAAAATACGATTCCACCTGCGCAATTGCGTTCCAGCATCGGCAACACCCCCGATTCGATCAAAAGAATTTTCTTCATTTTATCATGCCGCACTTGCGCTTGACAATGCACGGGAAATGGGCGGACCTGCCACTTCTTGTCATCGTAAACATTTATTTATATAATTAGGTGGGTCATTATTACCCGCCTACGAATTCATGAAATAAGAAGGTCTATTTTATGGGATATTCAATGTCACGCGAGCAGAAAAGAGCGCGCATCCAGTTTCTCCGGAAAGTGATTGCCGTGCTGTTTGCCCTCTGCGTCATTTTATTTGTTGCTGACATCATCTGCATGTTCATCCTGATATCGAAGAAGGGAAAGAAGAGTTCTACCGAGACAACTCCGACGAGCTTTACTGTTCCGAGCGAGACTTCGGGTGAAGAATCTTCCGATGTGTCCGGATCTGATTCCGAAACCACACCTTCCGAGACCAGTGCACAGCCGGGCGGAGTCGAAGTCAAGGAATATCTCCCTGAGAATGCACTTGCAGAAGCTTACTGGGGACCTCTTCCGGAAGTCGCCGAAGTGAAGCCGGTACAGCACAACGAGATCCACGGTATCTACATCGCTTCCTGCATGCATTTCGAAGAGAATCTCGAGCTTGCCAAGAAGACAGACATTAACGCATTCGTTATCGACCTGAAGGACGAAGGCGGCGGAGTTTACTACAACACCGACAATCAGCTCGCCAAGGATATGCATCTGTGGGTCGACAACGGCGGCAACTGGACTGACAAGGGTCCCGGCAGCTACGTTCAGAATTCCTACAACCTGGAAAATATCGTACAGAAGTGCCATGAAAATGACATCAAGGTCATCGGACGTATCGTATGTTTCAACGATCCTTCCATGGCGAGAAACCATCCGGAAATGAGTATCAAGGATGAGGCCGGTAACTCCATGCACTTCAATCTCGAGGGCAAGCACCAGTTCCTGAATCCTTACGATTCCCGTGTATGGGACTTCCTGATCGATCTTGCACAGGAAGCCGTCAGCAAGGGTGTCGACGAGATCCAGTTCGACTATGTCCGTTTCCCGACCATCAGTACGAAGAAGTATAACGAGAAGCCGTACTTCGGACCGGAAGATACTACACCGACAAGAATCGATGCGATCAACCGCTTCCTGCAGACAGCCCGCCGCAAGATCCAGGATCCGACAGGAGTCCCGGTCACCGCAGACGTATTCGGTATCATTTTAAGTTCCGAGCTCGACGGTAAACTGATCGGTCAGGGATGGGATACGGTAGGTCTTACCGGTATCGACTCACTATGCCCGATGCTCTATCCTTCGCACTATGCGGATAACACGCAGCTGAACGGAAAGACTTTCGACTATCCTGATATGTATCCGCACGATGTCATGTACAATGCCCTGATGGCCGGTAAGCCCGCTGCCTCGGCAGAAGGATATGCTACCGTCCGGCCATACGTACAGGCATTTACGGCCACGTGGGTATCGCATCACCTGAACTATAAAGTGCCTGAGGTAAAAGCACAGATACAGGCCATTTACGATGCGGGATATGACGAGTGGATCCTATGGAATGCCGCCGCGAACTACACGAACAGGTACGAGTGATTTTCTATAAGGATCACAGCACAAAAACTCAAGAAAAAAGCAGGAGGAGAAATGAAAATCATTTCTCCTTTTTGCTCTTATATGTGTTAATATGATTGATAGATATTCGGAGAAAGCAGGTACCTCGCCATGCCGCTTAGATCGATACATGCGTTTGCCGGTGGTGTGCATCCGCTCGGAAACAAAAATACCGATGTTCTTCCTTCTATTCATCTGCACGGATTCCGCGAAGTCGAGCTGCTGATGCAGCAGCATATCGGCCCGCCTTGTACATGTGTGGTCAAGCCCGGAGATCATGTAGATGTCGGAACAATGGTCGGACGCGCCGACAAGCCTATGTCCGTACCGATCCACTCAAGTATTTCCGGAACTGTTAAAGAAGTACACTATGTGGTTTCCGCAAACGGTACTCCTGTAGAAGCTGTGCGTATCGAGTCGGACTTCCAGCACACGATCAATCCTTTCTGCAAACCTCCGAAGGTCGAGTCGTTCGAAGACTTTATTCAGATGATCCGCGACTCCGGTCTGGTCGGACTGGGCGGCGCTGCTTTTCCGACATATATCAAACTGAATCCCCCGAAGAATAAGATGCCGGATACGCTCATTGTAAATGCTGCGGAGTGTGAGCCGTATATCACGGCGGACTACCGTCAGATCTGTGAGCATCCGGACGATATTATCGATGGCATCCTCGAAGTCATGAAGTGGCTCGAGATCCCGAAGACCATCATCGGCGTCGAGGACAATAAGCCCCTCGTTACCCGTATCTTCTCACACGAGATCAAGAAGCGTGTCTATAAGACCGGTAAACATCCGGACATTGAAGTGAAGACACTGAAGACCATTTATCCGCAGGGCGCGGAAAAGATGCTGATCTATACTCTCACCGGACGAAAAGTCCCTCCGGGAAAACTCCCGATCGATGTACACACTCTCGTCATGAATGTCAGTACGCTCCGCTTTATCGGACTGTATCTTAAGGAAGGTGTGCCGCTTACCAGAAAGCGTATGACACTGGACGGCTCCGCACTGAATACGCCGGGTAACTTTATCGTGCCGATCGGCGCCCGTATCGAAGACATTATCGAGGCGGCCGGCGGTACCCGTGAAGAACCGAAAAAGATCATCATGGGCGGCGCCATGATGGGTGTCGCGCTCGACCGTATCGATCACGGCATCATTAAGGCCAATAATGCGATCCTCGTTTTCGGATCGGAAGAGACAACACTTCCTCCGGAATCTCCATGTATCCGCTGTGCGCGGTGCGTCGCCTCCTGCCCGATGGATCTGATCCCCTGCGGCATCGATAAGGCGACAAGACTTCGCGATCCGGAGATGCTTGAGAAGTATCACGTTATGGACTGCATCGAGTGCGGCTGCTGTACATATGCCTGCCCGTCGAAGCGGTTCCTGACGCAGAGCATCAAGAACGGAAAAATCATGGTACGTGCCGAGCGTGCCCGTATTAAGAAGGAGCAGGAGCTCCTCGCTGCATCCGAGAACAAAGGAGGTCCCGCTTCCTCATGAAACTGCAAGTCTCGCATTCCCCGCATGTCCGGGATAAGGCGACTACCCAATCGATCATGCGCGATGTGATCATCGCGCTTCTGCCGGCCACCTTCGCGGGCTGGTACTACTTCGGGATCCGTGCGGTGCTGATCACTCTTCTATCCATCGCATCCTGTGTACTCTTCGAGTTTATCTGCCGGAAAGTCATGAAGAGAAACAACACGATCTACGATCTGTCAGCAGTCGTGACCGGTCTTCTTCTGGCCATGAACCTTCCCGTTTCACTTCCGCCTTACATGGTCGTCATCGGCGCAGCATTCGCGATCGTTGTCGTCAAGCAGATGTTCGGCGGACTCGGCAACAACTTCGTCAATCCGGCGATTGCCGCACGTATCTTCCTCGTCATTGCTTTCCCGAAAGCAATGACCTGCTGGACAGTAAGGACGGGGGCCTGGTTCAGCTTTAAATCCGTCGACGCCGTATCCTCGGCAACACCGCTTACGAAGATCAACACTCCCGAATCACCGTCCCTTTGGAATCTCTTTATCGGAGACAAGGCCGGATGTATCGGCGAGGTATGTATCGCCGCACTTCTGATCGGTGCTCTCTACCTGATCCTGCGCCACGTCATCCGTATCTGGATCCCGCTGGCCTACGTTGGCACATTCTTTGTCCTTTCTTTCCTCTTCGGACACAACAACGTATTTAACTTCTCGGGAGATCTTTCCTGCCTGTGCGGCTGGAGCGAACTCTTCCACGAGAGTGTCTACATGCTCATGTCAGGCGGTCTCATCCTCGGTGCTTTCTTCATGGCGACCGACTATGTCACCTCGCCTCTTACGACTAAGGGCAAGATCATCTTCGGTATCGGATGCGGTATCCTGACATTCCTTATCCGTTACTACGGCAACATGGCAGAAGGTGTTTCCTTCTCCATCATTCTGATGAACATCCTGACTCCGCATATCGATGACTGGACGATGGGCAAACCGTTCGGGGAGGTGAAGGAAAGTGCAAAAGTTTAAGTTCAAAGACCTCCTCCCGGCCCTCATCCTCGCCCTCATCTGCAGCATCTGCGTATTCCTTCTGGCGGGCACCTATTCCCTGACCCGAAGTGAGATCGAGAAGCAGGAGGAAGCTTCCGCACAGGAAAGAAAACTGACGATCTTCCCGGAAGCAGATTCTTTTGAAGCACTCGAGTATTCCGCTGAGATCAAGAGTGAGCTTCAGGCCAAAGGCATCGAGCCGGATGAAGTCTTCACCGCAAAGGGAAAAGACGGATCCGTTCTCGGATATATCTTCGTCACTTCCGGATTCGGTTATGCCGGCAACATCGAGACCACAACAGGCATCGGTGCGGACGGCAAGATCGTGATGGTCATCGCGACGGCCGCATCGGATACGCCGAAGCTCGGAAAAGAAGTCGAAGGCCGTCCGTTTCTCGACGGTTTTACCGGTCTCGGCACAGATTCCGAGATCGTCCTCAATCAGGACGTGGCCGCGGTATCCGGTGCCACGATCTCTTCACGTGCGGCGACAGGCTGTATCAACCGTGCACGTGAAGCCTATCAGTTATTCAAAGAAAGGGGGCTGATCGGATGAGTGAGAATAAGATGAAAGATGCCGCGTACCGTTCTCCGGATGAACGTCAGGCGGAAAAGAACAGCAAGTATACTCCGAAGTCGATCTTCCTCAATGGTGTCCTCTATGAGAACCCGGCGCTGCGACTGGTCCTCGGTACCTGTCCGCTTCTGGCCGTGACCATCTCCGCGAAGTCCTCGCTCTACATGGGAATCGCAGTGCTTTTCGTACTGACGGCATCGGAAGCGATCATTTCCCTTCTTAGAAACGTGATCCCGAACAAGGTCAGGATCCCGGCGTTTATCACCATCATCGCGACGTTCGTTACGATCGTGCAGATGCTGATCTCCGCCTACTTCCCTGCCCTCAATGATTCCCTCGGGATCTATATTCCTCTTATAGTAGTTAACTGTATCCTTCTGGCGCGCGCCGAGACATTTGCGAGCAAACAGAAGGTCATGCCTTCCATCCTCGACGGTATCTCGATGGGTGTCGGCTTCACTCTCGCTCTTCTCATGATGGGCTCCATCCGAGAGATCCTGGGATGCGGCACATTCTTCGACATGAAGCTCCCGCTCTTCGGCGATGTGATCGAACCGATGATGTTCTTCATGCTTCCGCCGGGAGGATTCTTCGTATTCGGTATCTGCATCTGCATCGTGCAGGCTGTGATGAAGAAGCAGGAAAAGCACGCTTCTTCGAAGTCCTCCACGCCGTGCGGTGTTGCGGGCGACAAGTCCGACTGCCTGTCCTGCGGCGGCTGCAGTCTCTGCAAGGGAAAGGAGGAGTAATACATGGCTAGAGAATTCCTGATCATTATCTTCTCCGCGATCCTCGTTGATAACTTCGTTCTATCGAAGTTCATGGGTATCTGTTCTTTCCTCGGAGTATCCAAGAATCTTAAGACCGCGATGGGTATGTCCGGGGCGGTCGTATGCGTCATGCTGGTCGCCTCTGCGATCACATGGCCGATCCAGCACCTGCTCCTGAACCCGCTTAAACTCGGGTACCTGCAGACGCTGGTCTTTATCCTCGTTATCGCTGCACTCGTTCAGATGATCGAGATGATCATGAAGAAGTCGATGCCGCCGCTTCATAAAGCACTGGGCATTTACCTCCCCCTGATCACCACCAACTGCGCCGTTCTCGGTGTAACGATCCTGAACATCAACAGCAACTACACCTTCGCTGAGTCCATGGTCAACGCGCTGGGTGCCGGCATCGGATTTACCCTCTCGCTGTTCCTCTTCTCAGGTGTACGCTCGAGGATCGATAAGGCGGATGTGCCGGAGTCCCTCAAAGGTCTTCCGATCACCCTGATCTCCGCTTCCCTGGTCGCTGTCTCCTTCCTGGGCTTCAAGGGCCTGGTAGAGAATCTGTTCGGAGGTTAATGATATGACTGATATACTCATTCCTACCGGCATAATGTTAGGGATCGCACTGGTCCTCGGTATTCTTATTGTTATCATCTCCCGTGTCTTTGCTGTCGAAAAGAACGAGACAAAAGAAAAGATCGTAGAAGCGCTTCCCGGCGCCAACTGTGGCGGCTGCGGATTTGCAGGATGCGAAGGCTACGCGGAATATCTTTCCAAGGGCGGCGCGAATACAGCTCTCTGTGCCGTCGGCGGCGCGGACTGCGCACGCGAGATCGCATCGATCCTGGGAGTCGCTGCGGCGATCCCGGAAAAGAAGATCGCCGTGCTCCGCTGTCAGGGCACCTGCGAACAGACCGGAAAACGCTATGTCTATCTCGGCACCAGCTCCTGTCATGCTGCGGCCGGTCTTCTCGGCGGACCGAACCAGTGCACCTTCGGATGCTTAGGGTTCGGCGACTGTATCAACGTCTGTGCTTTTGGCGCATTAAAACTCAAGGACGGCATCGTTTCTGTAGACCGTGCACTGTGCCACGGCTGCGGACAGTGCGTCAAGGTCTGCCCGAAGCATCTTCTCGAACTCATGCCGGTATCGGCGACCGTTGCCGTCCGCTGCCAGAACGAGTGGCCTGGTGCAAGAACGAGAAAGAACTGTACCATCGGATGTATCGGCTGCCAGAAGTGTGTAAGATCCTGCCCTCAGCAGGCCATCTCGATGAGAGAGTCCCTGGCGGTCATCGACCAGAGCAAGTGCATCCACTGTGATGCCTGCGTCAACGGATGTCCGACCCACGCGATCGCATTCCTTCGCGGCGATGCCAGGCCGGCAGCGTCCTCCGAAAATAAGATATAAGAACGGACCTTCAGTTACAAACACAAAAGCCTGCCTCAGTTCACTGAAGCAGGCTTTTTCACCAATCGGAAGAACCGGTCAGATATCTACGTCAAACGACTTGTTGGCGCGCAGGAACTCGGAATCATCCTCCTGGACAAAGTAGTAGCATCCATCCAGATCATACGTATATTTATAGTACTCGATCACCAGATACTCCTTGCCGTCGATCATAGTGGTCGGGAATGTGTTTCCATCGCAGTTCGGTCCTTCGCCCGCCAGCAGACAGATCGTACCATTAAACTCCGGCATGTCATCCTCATATGGAACGACTACGAAGATCTTTTCATCGAGAGAATCATAATATGGCATGGACGGAGCGCCGAAATCCGAATATGTTGCTGAATTATCATAGATTTCAATCGGGAATGTCCTTCCTTCAAATGTTCCCGTCTTATTCTCCGGATCGATCTTGAGGAATCGCGGATCATAGGATGAACAGAAAACCTGCGAAATATGGATCGTGATTGAATCCGGGTCCTCGTAGGAGATCGAAGGCAGAATATCGCACTGCATTTTCTTTCCTGTTGTTTCATCCATGTAATCATAGCCTGTCATTCTGGATCCGTATGCCTGGAATTCATCCGAAATGATATTCCCATCCTGATCAGTAATATAAAGATCACTTGTATAGAACTTCATATTCTCTCCATACGGCCATTCATAGAAGACCTTCGTCATGGAGCCGGCCGCCTGGATCTCAGTAAAATGGTAGGTCAGGCCGCAGGCGGTGATCGTCTCATCGAGCGGGATGTGGATCGCAGGTGCGGGGTCTACATCATGGAATTCGAAACTGAACGAATCGATGGGGACCATGTCATACGAGCCAGCCTGCGGGTCACTCACGTTGAACTGAACTTTAAAATCCGTGCATGGGCGTTTCCAGTACAGTTCCGTAAACTGAAACTTTCCGACCATGTCAAAATAATCCATCGAGCAGAATGTATTCTCATACAAATCTTCTCCGGTATTCAGGTCAATGACACGTATCTCAGTCATGTAAAAGTAGCTGTCGGAACTTGTTTCAAGTTTAGTATCCAGTTTCAGACAGAGAACCAGAGCAAGTTCATCCGCATAGAAGGAATCGACCGTACACTTCATCTGACCGGTAGTTCCGGAATCCTCCATTTCAACCGGGATCAAGGCGTCCTCTTCAAAAACACCCGCCAGATTCTTGTTATGCCGCATGGCCTTCTTAATATCTGAACGCACGACCAGTCTCTGGCTCAGAGGGCCGATGACCGGAGCATCGGAAAAAGCACGAGCCACGGAAACCGAACTGTTGACCGCAATAAACAGCGCCAGGAACATAGTAACCAGAACACCGGCCATGGACTTCCCGATCACACCGATAGTGTGGATCCGCTTTCTCTTCTTCGTCTTCTTCCGGATCCTGTCTATATTCATTGTGTCCGGAAGATCCTGCGCCTCCTCGGTTAAAGCCAGGATCTCCTTTTCAATATCTATCATGGTTCACCTCCAAGTTCGATCCGAAGCAGTTCAAGTGCTTTTCGAACACGGGTACCGACAGTTCCCATCGGGATCTTCAGGATCTCAGCGATCTCCTTCGTGGAATAACCGGCATAATACTTCAGTGTAATGATCCGTCGAAGTTCTTCCGGGAGAGATGCAATGGCTTCCTTCAGCTCCAGACGGTCCAGAACCGGCTGTGCAGAAGGTTCGTGATCGACTACATACTCCTCGAAGCTCCTGTGCTTCTTCGACTTCTTATAAGCCGTAGCGCAGGCGTTCATGAGGATGCGGATCAACCAGGTCTCGAAGAATTGCGGTTCCTTCAGAGTATTCTTCTTGAGGTACCCGCGGTAAACGGCATCGTCCACCATATCAACAGCCATACTCTCACTGGAAAAATAAGAGTATGCTATCGCGTACATCTTCTGCCGGATCTTCTCGACCCTGCTGAAAAATTCTTCGTCCTTCACGCCAACCTCTCTTTGTCCCCGGAAAATCGGGACTTCTTAAGGATCCTTACTATTTAGACTACATATGATGCCGATTTTTTTGTCCTGGAGATGATTCTGTCACTTTTTCCATAGTATCGGCTATTCCCGCCTACGTCAATGAAATCACTGAAAAATGCTTGCACATGGAGAATAAATGTGTTATCATCTTGTCTGCGCGTAATTTAGGTCGCGTATTTATAGCACATAGGAGGTGTTTACATGGCAAAGTGTGAGATCTGTCAGAAAGATACTCATTTCGGCAGAAAAATCAGCATCACGCGTTCACAGGTTTCCCGTCGTGCGTTGACACAGCAGCAGCCGAACGTTCGTAACGTTAAGGTAGTTGTTGATGGCACCCCTAAGACTATGCATGTTTGTACGCGTTGCCTTCGTTCCGGTGCTGTAGAAAGAGCGTAAGTTCTTTTACCGGACGGTTTTAAAGATGAAAATGATCCCGCTTCTTCACTTGAAGACAGCGGGTTTTTCATTTTTCCGGGTTTCCGGAAAAAACCATGAAGTGTGCCATCAAAATTGTATAGCCTGCTGGTTTCTTACCGGACAAGCGGTTTATCTGTATAATAGAAGCATCTGTTTGTTGGAGGTTTTCCTTATGAAGAATCCTGTTATTGAAACTGAAAGGCTGATCCTTCGTCCCCTGACGATGGACGATGCTCAGGCAGCGTTTGACGGATGGGCATCCGACCCGGAAGTTGCAAAATACATGCGTTACTATGCGCACAAGTCCGTGGACACTACGAAGGAGTGGCTTAAGAGCGTGGTTGCCCACGAGAACAGCGACACGGATTTTGACTGGGGATTCGTCCTGAAGGAGACCGGCAAGCTCATCGGTTCCGGTGGACTCTATTACGATGATGAAGA
>JAILHZ010000097.1 GCA_024695545.1 Clostridiales bacterium | reverse complement strand
TCATTCTTCCTCGAAAGATTTCTTCGCTTTTTCTGCGGTCATTCTTCTCTTTTCCAGTGTCTTTTCAAAGAGAAGATCTGCTGTTTCCGGGAAGCCTTCATAGACCACTTTTGTACCTTCTTCCGTGATTCCGCCCTTGGTCGCCACACGGGTCACGACATCCTCGAAAGACATATCTTTACTGAGCATCAGTTCACCTGTCGAGCACATCGTCTGAAGCACCATTTTCACGACCTGATCATCCGGGATCGAAGTGTGTTTTTTCGCAGATGTGCAGAGCACATCGAAGATCGATGCGATGAATCCAGGCATGCAGCTGACAAGCTCGGAGCCCATACCGACTTCATTCTCCGGAAGTTCAATTACGTTACCGAAAGTACGAAGTAATCTTTCAAGTTCCTGCTTATCTTTTTCTTCGACTTTATCGTTATAACAGACAAGTGTCTGTGAACGGTCGACCTCCGCAGTGACGCTCGGAATCACCTTCGCGATCCTGCCGGAAAAGTTCCTTGAAAGCATATCGAAAGTGATGCTGCCATTCAGAGAAACAACAAAAGATTCCGAAGTAAGATCAGATGCAATTTCGGCAAGAATATTCTTCAGATCCACAGGTCTCACACAGAGAAAAACAATGTCGGATTTCTTCGCTGCTTCGGAATTACTTCCGCATACGATCACACCATCCGGCACATCCTGAAGTTTCTCTTTCGAACGGTTGGCAACGAAGATATCACCCACATCGAGAACACCTGATGCGGCGATCTTTTCAGTGATCATTCTTCCCATGCTTCCATATCCGATGATTCCGATCTTCATGTATCCAGGCCTCCAAGTATCAGTCTCTCAATAGCGAGTGCGGCGGCATATAATCTCTTCTCATCAACGCCGTACATCATAAGTCCCCGGCGCACTCCATTCTTATCTTTTTCCGCTCCCATGATTGTGACAGACGGAAGTCCGCAGAAGTGCATCACACTCGTCGGTCCGGTCATGATGACAGCATCAAAATCTTCGATCTCATTTCGCACTTCAGGGATCCTGTTTTTTCTATATCGAAGTGTCTCAAGATATTCATCTCCCATAAGACCACCCGGAGTTTCATCCAGTGCACGGCGCAGATGAGTGATACCGTACTTCATCATTTTCTTCGGATTATCTTCATAGAATTTAACGATCTCAGCAAGTGTTTTTCTGGATGCTGTTGAGGTGCGGAGATACGCTTCCAGCATCGGTTTAAACTCCCATTTCATGATCGTATAAAGCTTCTCTTCCACAGGCTGGGAAACTTCGGAAATGATTGTTCCATACTTCTTCAGATCCGCGACAGTTTTATCAATGAATGAATTTTCACTTCTATCTAAAGTATCCCGATTTGTAGTATTTACAGCGATACGAAGTTTATCGAGAGAAGCCCTCTTGATATCAGGAAAATCCTCATCTCTCATCGCCCGGTACATGCGGAGTGCATCCACAAAAGTGTCCGCCATCGGACCCGCACTGTCGAGTGTTCTTGCGATAGGAATAATGCCTTCTGAAGACAAAGTTCCGACCGGTGGTTTGAGTGCACAGATACCATTAAACTTCGCACAGGCGATAACGGAAAAACATGTATCTGTTCCTACCGCCATCGATACGATTCCGGAGCTTACCGCGACCGCAGATCCGGTTGATGATCCGGCAACATCTGCTTTATCTGAGATCGCGTGTTTGACCATTCCTCCACGTGAACTGTATCCGCCCGGCATATCAGGTGAAACAAAATTAGCGAACTCAGTCATGTTCGTTTTTCCGAGAATAACAGCACCATGTCTTCGCAGATTCCGGATGACCGGTGCATCAGAAAGTGCGATGTTATCTGAAAGGGCAAGGCTTCCCGCTGTCGTATGCATTCCCTGCACATCGATGTTATCCTTTACCAGGATCGGGACTCCGCGAAGAAGAAGTTCACCCGGAAGACCAGATCCTTCCGATGGCTTCCTGCCCTGATAGTGTGCTTCTTCCAGAGCATGCTCATTGATCTCTGCAATACAATTGAGCGCATCGGGGCCACCGATGCGCTCAGCTTTTCTTAAGGCTCTTTGTGTACGATGCATTTTCTTCAGTCTTCCTTCGTCATCTCATGTGGCCGATCTTTCTTATGCATCTATAGTATCGCAACAGAAGTAAATATGGCAATTCGATTTCGTATACCGCTGGTTTGATATCAGTTTGTTCCGCCCGACATTTATCAGAGCATGCCGTTTACTTCAGCGATGATCTTCTCAAACACAGATTCTTCGACCGCGCTTCCGAACTGGAGCGAACAGTAATGATTCCCGCACTGCCAGATCGCGTAACCGGTGCCATCCTCTTCACCATAGAAGCTGACCTGTGTTCCATCGCTCAGGGTAACACCTTTCGAATTGGAGTAATTCTCGGCGATCGCTTCAAATGATCCTCTCGCAGATGAGATATTCAGCATGCACGTATCCTCAATGCCTCTGGTATATGTGATCTCGGCATCATCGCCAAATAATGCATAGGAAGACTGATCCGGTGTGAATGGAAGTGTCGTAAGATCGTGAAGGTTCAGCCCCAGTGCCTGATTAATTCCTTCGATGTTTTCGAGCACCTTCTCGGACGGAAGGATCGTTCCGCCTGCAGTCACATCCGTGCCCTGTGCAAGGAGTGAATCGGAAGTCGTTGTAATTGTCTGATCCTTCTTGTTTCCCGCAAATTTCCATGCAAGGAAGATGCCGCCGGCTACGACCAGACAGACCGCTGCTGCCGAAAGGCTTCGGATCAGAACGATGCGGCTTCGGTTCTTTTTCGGGACAGCCTTAATCACCGTGGAGGAAGAAGAGTCCGTTTTCCCGGATGCAGCCTGCTCTTTGACGTTCTTCAGTACGCGCTCGCACATCTCGTCGGTAAGTTCAATTCTATCCATAATGTCCTTGTACTTAGTCATCGAAATCGTACTCCTCTCTTAAGATTTCCTTCAGTTTCGCTCTGGCTCTCTTTAGGCGGGTCCTGATGTTTGCCCCGCTCTCTCCCAGGATATCTGCGATCTCGTCTGTAGAATATCCTTCTTCGTAGAAAAGATGGATCACTTCCCTGTAGTTCTCGGGAAGCGACTTGACCGCTTCCCAGATATACGAAAGATCCTCTTTCTTCTCCGCGACCAGTTCTTCGTTCAGTTCATCCGTATCGCGGAGCTTGTTGTATTCGATCCTGTTCTTGCTGAGATTCGCCGTCACCCGAAGGATCCACGCCTTCTCGTGTTCCTTACTCTCGAACTCCGGCGCCGAGCTTAGAAGTTTCAGAAGAACATCCTGCAGGATCTCCTCACTGTCCTCCATGTTATGCACATAGGAATAGGCCAGTCGCAAAATGCGGTTTCCGTGCTTGTCCAGGATCTCCCGCAGATACTTGTCCGGATCGCTGATCTTCTTCGGATCCGACACGCCTTCTTCTTTCTTTCCGAAAAGCACTTTTCTTTTCGGCACTTCGGCGATGCGGGATACCGTCTGCTCCTTCGTTTCTTTTGAGAAAAGTACGCTGGCTCTCTGCACGAGCTGCAGATATGCCTTGCGGCATACCTGCAGGATCCCCGTACCGGAATGATCTATGGATTGTCGTACACAGAGCTCCATCTACTTCACCTGTTATGCGTTATCACCATCATCTGTTACAGCGGTCTGTTCAATCTGCTCTTCTTCCTCTTCCTGTGCGGAGAAGTTCATGTCATCTGTGGAGATCGAGGCGTTGCCCTGCGGATCTACGTAGATGGTTACCAGTGCAAGTTCCGTGGTAGGATCATCGATGACTGCCTTCACTCTGCAGAGGACCAGGTAGTTATATCCGCCGACGACCTGGCTGCCGAGGTATGCGACCGGTTCCATCACGCCGCCTGCAACTACCATGCTTGCCAGTGCTTTTTCATAAGCGGCCTTCACTTCGGCGTTGTTCGCGAATGCCGGGTCACCGGTGTTCACGCCCCATCCGCCGTCAACATTCGCATCTGCTGCTTCGAGAAGTGTATCGATCTTCAGCACTTCCGCATTACCCTGAAGGTCTGCGTAAACATATACGAGGTAGTAACCGGGAACTGCATCCGGAACTGTAGCAGCACCCTTGCAGAGGATGCAGTAGTTCGTGCCGGAAACGATCTGCTTGCCGAGAAGGTAGATACCCTCGAAGTTCATTCCTGTGAGCAAAGATGTTGCTTTTTCCAGTGCTGCCTTAGCTTCTGCATTCTTGTTGATATCGAGATCTTCGATGTTTCCGTCCCATCCGCCGACTTGTCCAACCATATTCGGTGCGTCCTCTCTCTTCATGCTCTTAAGGTTCACGATCGCGTTATCATTCTCGATCTGCGCCTCTGTCTCGACTGCCTTGGTCGGCTCGAGTGTCTGCTTTGTTTCTTTTGATTTAGCGCAGCCGGTCATTGCGGCTACCACTGCTACTGTCATAAGGATTGCTGCTAACTTTTTCATTTTTCTTTACCTCTCTGTCTTGTAAGATTTTTGCTTTGGCTTTTTGCCTTTCACCCTATATACAGGCGGGCTTCGAAAAATGTGACACATGATCCGGAAAATTTTTATTTTCTTTTTCGTGCGTCGATTATCCGCTTTCTCTCTCTATTATATTCCTTCTGTATCTGACCATGCTTTTTATCTGCCCAGGATGATTCCGCGTATCTCCGGCACTTCCTTTACAAGATACGTCGCGCCGGCATTTTCCAGTTCTTTCTTCTCACCATAACCGTAGAGCACGCCAATCGAATCGACGCCGGCCTCCACGGCTCCTTCGATATCGTAGAAGCGGTCGCCCACCATAACGATCTTATCCCGGTCGTCATCGGTAAGACCGAGCGCTTCCATCGCTTTTCGGATCAATATCGTTTTGCTTGCATCTTTCTCATCGAGTTCAGGGCCGATGATGCCGTCAAAAAGATCGTAGATCTCATTATTCTTCGCGACCTTCCCGGCCATCATATACGGCTTGGATGTGGCAATCATAAGCTTGACGCCCGCGGTCTTCAGTTCTGACAGAAGCTCCATCATACCGGGATAAAGCGGCGCCCTGTAGATCCCCTCCGCCGTATAATGCTTCCTGTAAATGCGGATCGCCTCTTCCGTATCTTCTTCCGAGAGTCCGTAGACATCATGGAAGGACACGTGCAGAGGCGGTCCGATAAATTTCTTAAGTTTTGCTTCATCGGAGATATCC
>JAILHZ010000039.1 GCA_024695545.1 Clostridiales bacterium | reverse complement strand
CGGTACGGTGAATGTATATGAGATCGATGTTGCTCTGCCTCTTCACACTACTCGGCAGTGGCAGGAAGAACACTGGAAAGATGAATCTCAGCTGTCGTTTTTTGAAGCGGACCACTGGACATACGCATACGATATTCTGTTTGTAAGAGACTGGTATTTCGGAAGTGCTTTTAACTGTTTTGCCGAGGAAGTATCTGAGAACGGGAGTACGAAAGATACTCCTTTGATCAGGTATACGCCGCCGGAAGACACGATCCGGAATACGGTCGCCGGAATGAGTGTCATGACGATCGGGGAGATCCCGGACTGGGAGAGTCTTCCGTTTGACACCAGCGTGGGCAGCATCGACCCGGATCAGCCGATCCTGTGCTTCAATTTCGACGGGGCGGTTTTCCCGAGGAATGCACGTTACTGCCCCGGAAAGCCGGCGTATTTTCCGGAGGACTGTGATGTGCTGCACTGTGTCGGTATCGCCGACAAATACATCGACAACATCCCTGTTTGCGGAGATTTTAATTACATGTCTTGCCCCAGAGGTGTATTCGAGTACGGTGACCTCATCTCCCATACGAAGGGTTCTTGCCTGATGCATACGCAGGGTAATCCGTATAGGAATGGAGATACCATATTACACTTCGGCAGAAGCGGAGATTTTACTATCCGATCCGTAGTGAAAGAGGACATTCCTCTGAAGCCCGTGACAGAGTGTCTCGACGCCGTTGCGGAATCGCTCGAATACTTCAATTCTCCGCTCCCGTATCTCTCGATGGATACTGTTCAGATCTATGCTGCGGAGTTGGCTTATCTCCCGCTTAGCGAATACGATCTCGATACGTATGACTATTCCGAGAGCGCGAAAACATATCTGGTTCCGGTGTGGAACTTCTACTTATACAGTGAGACATATAACTGCAATTGTTTTTTCTGCATCAGCATCGATGCGACCACTGGAAAAGCACTGTACTCGAAGGAGTATGCTTTAGACGACCCGAGAATGGAGATGCCGGATGAAGAGATGCAGTAGTTCTAAATGGCATATTTTTATTCGCACCGTGGTCGGGCTTCTTGTCATCAGTTTACTTGCGATATCGGGTACGGGCTGTAAGAAAAAGAAATCAGATGGTTCAGACCTGATGGGCGAAGGACAAAACTTGGTCGATCAGGGAAGTTCTCTGGAGAGAGTCGGAGGAAAGTACAGTTATCGTGGAACATATCTCGATCTGTCAGCAGAAGATGGATGGAATATCTATGAGATAGGAAACGTCTTCTTTGATGAAATCAATTACTGTTTGTCCGTATTCTATAGTCGCGCAGAAAATGGTGGGGATGAGAAACGTGAATATCGCATGGATATCCTTACGGTGGGTTTGGATGGACAGCTTCGGAATAAGCTGCAAATGAACAGAGAGCAGAATCTGTGCTTGCTTCTGGAAAAGGAGTTTGTAGTCCTGACCGAAGAGAATGAGCAGTGGGCTGCGGTCAACCGAGGTGAGATGAACGAATCCGATATGCGAAATGATCTTCTTTTCTTCGATAGGGAAACCGGCGAGGAGACAAATGTGATCCATCTCGACATGTATGCGCATTCGATCTATTCTATATCGGACGGTTACATCATTGTCGGAAATAGGACAATCGCCAAATACTCAGTTGACTGGAAACTACTGACAACGATAACGACGGATATGTCGATGCATCAAGGTTCTATGGGAATCTTCGAACAGGGTGGGAATATCTATCTTCTCTCCTGTGAAGATGAGCGTTTCTCTGATTACTACAAACTTGATTTTGCGTCGCAGAAGACGGAGTTCGTGATTAATACGGACGGTTTTGATGCACATGTTGACCGCTGTGATAACCAGTATTATTTCACGCTTCAAGGTGAGTATAAGGTGGATCTTCCCAATATGCAGATTCAGACAATGGCGCTGTGGAACGACACGGATATACGTCCGGACAAGATGAGTGGTTCTAGCAGATATGTTGCTCTTGATGATACGCATTTTGCAAAGAAGACTACCTACGAAGACGGAAGCGCGGACATCGGATTTTTCACTTACGACAGTACACTTCACCAGAACTGCACAGAACTTGTGGTGGGAGGATATGGCCTTCTAACCGATTCGGCATTGAGCTGGGCAGTTTACAACTTTAACACGACTAATGATGATTATCGCGTCGTACTTCATGACTATTTTGAAGAGTTTTCCTGGTCAACTAAGCAGGAGGCTCAAGAAGTGAAAATGAAACTTCTGAAGTATTTTCGAGAGGGAAATGCACCGGATATCTTCTATGGAGAGAATTTCGATTATGACTACTTCGGACATGCCGGTATCGTCATGGATATGGTTCCCTTCTTCGAAAGTGACAAGGAGGTGAATCTCGACAGTCTGATCCCGAGCCTGCGAAATCTTATGATGAGAGACGGAGAACACTGCTATTACGTGTTTTCGAGTTATAACATGGGAGGATACTATGGACTTCGGAGCGATTTCCGAAATAACGAAGTGAGCCTTTCTGAGATGAAGAAAATGTGCGATTCTTCCGGCAAGTCGATGAGTGCAATACAGTCTGCACCGGCGTTGGCAGGGGAAGCACTGATGTACAACTATTGCGATCTTTGGGGTGCGTATGGGCAACCTAAAGAAGTAAAGAGAGAGAATCTGGAAGAACTGGTTGAAACAGTTTTGGCAATAGGTGTAGATCCATCTGTGACGTGGGGCGAGTTTGCCTCGCTACAGGATGTGTACAGCGGCCTCTGCTATCTGGCGAATTATGGCCCTTCGGATGTCTTTGAACTGGCCAGGGAAGAAAAGTCGGTGCACGATCGAATAGTGTTTGTCGGGTATCCTTCAATGTATGACTCAGTCCATCTGGCAGTTCCATCCGGGCAGGTGGCGATCTCCTCGTCTACTAAGAATCAGGAAAAGTGCTGGGAATTTGTTCGGCAACTTCTCGTGCCGGAAACACAGAAAAAACTCGGATGTGGGACGGTGAACAGTGAGGTGCTTGATCTTGTTTTAAGTAGTGCTATGGATCCCGAGCATGTGACAGATGAAGATATGAAGCGATTTGTGTTCGGTCATACAGCTGTCAGCGCAGAAGCAGCAGAGGATTTCCGTGAATTCGTAAACTCGGTCGATACAATTCGAGCAATCGACTGGGGCGTCGAGGACTTTATATACGACGAAATCTCTTCGTACTACACGCAGCAACGTACAGTCGAGCAGATCGCATCGACTCTTGATGATCGGATGGATCTGTATATTTCAGAGAATTATCAGTAGAAGGATATTGTGGAAAGCTGGAGGATTTGAGCATGAAAAATATGAGGTATCGATTTCTGGCAGCGGGACTGACTTTGTCCTTTGTGATTTCCTGCGCGTCCTGTGGAAAAAAGAAGACGGACGAAAGCTCCGCTGAAAGAATTGACGAGGAAACAGTGAATTCGAACGGAAGAGAAGGTTCGTCGGAGACTTCTTCTAATCAGCCAATGACGCCAGAGGAGATCGCTTCGCTTGCTCATGCTGTCCGATGGTTTGATTACTTTAGCCGAGAGAAAAGCGTTGAGTGGGGTTTGAAAGAAGAGATATGTATCGAAGAATTTCCGGACGTGCTTTTCCAATGGACGACCTTTGCAGATACGTATGAATTCGGAAGTAGAATCACGGCTACGACAGATCAGGGAACCGAAGAGATATTAAAGGAAAGTGTGATACTAAGTGTGTATTTCTGCGACCTGACCGGAGATGGGAAGCCGGAACTCTGTTCTACCGTGGCATTTGGTTCCGGAAACGTAGACTATCACATCATTGTTTATGATTATATCCAAAAAAAGAGTTATGTATTAAAAGACAGGATGAAGTATGACTACATTCTCAGGGCGGATCAGGGGAAACTGTACGTCGATAAATATGCCTATTCCGTTTTCGAAAATGAAACACCTGTGGAAACCGGGATTCCGATGATTAAGGACGGACAACTCCAGTTTCTCTCTGTTTAGAGGATTAACGGCGCTTTTTCAGCTATGCTACATACATTGTAAATCGGACTCTGTCCCAATATTGGTTTGGCGTGCCGTATTGTTTTCAAAATGCAAATCGAAATGTTGTCGAAATGTCATAGAAAAGTTCCGAAATGTCTGGAATTATCAACGTGTGAGGAGATAGTGTTATGAAAATCAGTGAGTTATTTCCCGATGCTGATTACCGTCAATAAAAGACATTGGCATATTTCGTGAATTTTGAGCGTCCACAGTTTACGATAATGCAGAATTGACAGACTTCTTGCCTGGTGCTACCATAAAGATAAACTACAAATGTAATTTATTAATGGGAGAGAAGTTATGAGTGGGAAGGATATCAAAAAGCTTCCGGATGCGGAGTTTGAGATCATGCGTGCGATCTGGCAATGTCATGAGCCTGTGACTTCCCCGATCCTTACGGAAAAACTGCGAATAACTCTTCCGGAGAAAGACTGGAAACAGCAGACAGTAATGACCATGCTTGTCCGATTGGAGAAGAAGTCTTTTCTGCGATCAGAGAAGAATGGGAAAGAAAGATACTATTCTCCGGCAATTACGGAAGAGGAGTATCTTCAGGTAGAAGCCCAGAGTCTTCGCCAGCGTTTCGGAGGGACCAGGATAACCGGTCTGGTGAAGTCACTCTATGACGGTGGCGAGTTATCAAAGGAAGAGATCACGGACTTAAGAAAATGGCTCGATGAGCAGTGAGGGGATATATGGGATCCATATTTCAGGCGATTCTTCTGAATTCATTGAATATGTCTTTAGTGGCGATGCTACTGATGGTGATCCTTTTCGTGCTGAAAAACAGACAGTCGCCCAAGATCCGATATTACTCCTGGCTGATCGTACTTATTGGTTTTCTGATTCCGGTACGATTCACGTTTGGAAAAGCATTGATTTATTTTTCTAATAGTGCTGCGTCCGAACCGGTCTCCGTAGGAACGGGAACACATCTTGTCGAGGTGGCAAATCCCGGTACATCGCTCAGCACCTTATTCTATGTTCTTTTCGTAGTGTATCTGCTGGGAGTTTCGGCTTTCCTGACAGTCTCGTTTATCCGCTTCTTTAGATGGAAAAGAACTGTCCTGCGTCTTTCCCGTTCCTATGCGCAATACGATGCGTTTCTTAAGCCCATCGCGGAGGAAATGGGCGTTTCCGAAGTCAAATTGTTATTGACGGAAGCAGTTTCTTCTCCGATGATGATCGGGCTTCTTTCTCCAACGATCCTTCTTCCTAAACGAAAATATGATTATGACGAGCTCCGGCTGATCCTAAAGCACGAACTCACGCATTTTCAGCATAGAGATCTGTGGATCAAATTACTGCTGATCGTATGCCGCGCTTTCCACTGGTTTAATCCGCTCATGATCCTTTTCGGAAGATCGATCGAAAAGGAGTGTGAGTACTATTGCGATATGGCCGTCATGGAACGCGAACCGGAAAGCATGAGAAAAGTCTATTGCCAGTCGATCCTGAATACGCTCGCAGATCAGGTCCAAAGACAAAACAGTGCTTTTCGGCCGGTTCTTGCGACAAGCTTCTATTCGCCGAAGACCGGGCTGAAACATAGATTCTCGATGGTCCTCAGCGGGAAGAAGAGAATGATCGTAGGTATTCTGGTTCTGTCAGTCCTGTTGACAGTAGTATCCGGATTCGCTTTTTCCGGCAGTAGAACCAATACTGACAAGAAAGCAAATAGAAAACTGAAGAGAACAGAAGTAACTGAGTCATCGGCTGAACTGGTTGAAACAACAGAATGGACTGATCCGGATACAGAATGGGTAGAGGAAACAGAAGTCTTTGAATCTTCAGCTTATGAAGAGGTTACTGAATGGACAGAAACGGATGATAATGAACCGATCGAGTCTTCACAGGAGTATGTCGACGATGAAGGCTGGGTGGAAAACACCGAGCTTGATGAAGTAGAGGAAACAACGGCAACGGCTATCTTTTAATATATTTTTTGCTTAAATAAACGACAAGTGTAGTTAAATTGTGACCATTAGCCGAAATAGTAGGAGGCTTTAAAGTGAAGAAAATGACCACTGCGAAAATACTGGCACTATCCCTGATTGCATCACTTCTGTTGCCTGTAACGGCCTGTAAGAAAAAGACCGGGACCGGTGAAACAGGCAGAAAAACTGTCGTTTCGGAGTCGGACCCGTATTTTACCATTTCAGAGATAGATCTCCCGATTCCTATTGACAAGGATAAGGAAGTGGAAGGTGTTTTCATCGGGGAAAGCAGCTTTGTAGGAAACAGTGTAGTGATTACTTACGATATCCGTTATCTGACCTCTCAGGAAGAGCAGGATGAAATGCAGAAAAAACTGATGAACGGGCAGGAGGAGGAATACCTTAAGTGGTATGAGGAAAACTATAAACATGGAAAAAAGATGTTTGATCTGGATGGAAATGTGATCATGGATCTGGCGGAGTATGATAACGCGGAGAATCGCGTCATTAAGATAATTGAAAACTCCGGCGGCGAAAGATTTGCTGTTACTAACAAAATTCAGGAAGGAGAGACAATTCTTCAGAAAGTAAATGACGACGGAAGTTTGGTGAAAACGATGGAGCTTCCAGTGGAGGTGAATGAAGAGAGTGATGTTCTTTCCTTAAGAAACGGAAATCTGATGATTTCTGATTTCGGGGAGCTATATCTGGTTTCGTCGGACGGTTCTCTGATCGGCTCAGCAGCAAACGATGAATTTGTAGGACAGATTCTTCTTCAGGATGAGAAGTATTATGGTGTAGGAAATCACTATGATCCGGAAGACTGGGATCAAAACTATAGTTATATACAGGAGATTACTACCCAAACGGGTGAGTTTGTGGGAGAGAAGCATCGCATTTCCGATACTTCCGGGATCACTCGTGGGCAGGATGGAAGTTATTCTTCAGATGTGAACGGAATAACAAAACTCAATCTATTCGATTCTTCGAAGAATCAGGAAGTCTTTAACTGGAATTTCTCAGATTATAATCATGCAGGTGTCGGGAAAGCATATATCAAATCGGAGAACGAAGTGTATTTCCTGTCGGTTCAGGAGACGTACGAATCCGGGTCGAAGGGAGAGAATAGGACGATTCCGCAACTGAAACTGCTTCGTGCAGTTCGGGCAGAGAAGAATCCCCATGCAGGGAAGAAGATCGTACGGGTCGGTGCTTTTGACACGGAGGAGACAGCTTCGGAAATCGGAGAAACTGTGATCCGCTATAATCTGGATGAAAACTCGCTATGCCGTATCGAGATGATCTACTATTCACTGAGCGATGCAGATGAAGGCTCGGGAAGAGAAAATCCGGAGAAAGCTCTTTCCGATAAAGTGTCTCTGGAGCTGTTGTCCGGTAATGGGCCGGATATACTAATGGGATTCTCATGGATCTCCAGATTGAATAACGATGAAGTATTGGTCGATCTTAACCCCTTGATCGATGCTGCCGATGGAACCGGCCTTGACCGGAGTCTATATTTCGATAATCTTTTCCGCGCAAGTGAGGTAGGAGGAGAACTGTATCAGCTGCCGGTCACATTCACGGTGTCCGGATTTGTAGGTAATAAAGATGTGCTTGGAGAGAAAGATTCCTATTCCTATCAGGAGTTTTTGGATACGGCAAAAGCACTGCCGGATGATGTTACAGTGCTCCCGGAAATGCCGTACAAAGATATGCTTTCCTATCTGGATTATACGGAATTTGTAGATTATGGAAATAAGCAGGTGCATTTTGACGATCCTGCTTTCGAGAGGCTTCTGGAAATAATAAAAACATATGGTTCCAAGAAGACACATGAACAACTGGCGAGTGAATATGAGGAGATAGACGAGTCCCGGCCGGATGCATCCGCGATGTTTCGGGAAGGAATGTTAGCGTTTGTGCAGGCCGGGTTCACCAATCTTTCCACCTATGCCAGGGTCAAAAGTGATCTGGGAGACAAGACTGTGTTCTGTGGTACCCCCAATAGTGACCATGGCTCGATGTGCGCGAAGATCCGTCTGTCTATGGGAATCTCCAGCTTCTCCGAGAATCAAAAAGAGGCATGGAATTTTCTTCGCTTTGTGATTTCAGAGGAACAGCAAACTTGTATGGTGGTGGCAGGGAAGGTAGATGACCGGAGTATGCCTGTCTCCCGGAAAGCCATGACAGAGCTGAATCAGAAGATCCGGGAAACAAGTCAAGAAATTGTCAGGGCTTCTGCTTCTGATCCTCAAAATCCAAGAGATGAAGCCCCGGTTGAAATCACAGAAGAGATGACTGCTGAGCTTGAACGAATCGTGGAAAGCATTCATGTTGTGAATGCCTCCGATCCGGATGTATTTTCCATCATATGGGAAGAGGCACAGGGGTATTTTGCCGATCAGAGAAGTGTGGATGAGGTTTGCAGGAATATTCAGAATCGGACAAAGACGATCGTTTCGGAACGATGAAAGGAAGTGCTTTTCATGAAGAGAATACAGCTTAAGACACTATCTATGATTATGGCGGTTTCGCTACTTCTGGGAGTTGCCGGATGTAAAAAGACGCAGCAGCATAAGAATCGGATCTCCGGGAGGGTAATTACTGAGAACGATCCTTTCTATACGGCGGAACTTGTCGATATGAAGATCCCGCTTGATGAGTCAAAAGAACTGGTCCATGTTCAACTGGATTCCGGCTTGATCTCTTCGGATATGGTGGTGTTTGATTATAGCATTTCATATGAAGTCCCGCAGGAGCTCAATGCACGTACACTGGATAAAGATCAGCACCCAGAGAATTATACAGTGGAAGAAGCTGAGAAAATACAGGCAGAATACAATAGCTATCACGAAAACGGATATGTCGGATTTGACCATGAAGGGCACATCTTATTCCGGCAAACGGATGATAGCGCAAATCGAAGCGACTTTTTTGTTGGCCCGAATGGTGAACTATTGATGTTATCACGCCCCTACGATGAGGAAGCCCGAAAGGTTCATACGTTCATTTGTGAGGTGCAAAGAGACGGCAGTCAGAAGAATCTTGTTGAACTGGTTGGCAAAGACGATTATGACTACTTTTATGGGATGAGGGGATTGCCGGATGGGCGATGGATCGGATGGTACGATTACGATGGAATCATTCTTTTCGGACAGGATGGGAAAGAAGTTGCTCGTATCGTGGACAATGAGTTTCACGGTTTTTTATATGTGCTCGGAGAAGATGTCTGGGTGGTTTGTCGTCATTATGATGAGGATGATCCAGCTCTGACTTATTTCTATTTGGAGAAGGTCGATATCGATAATGGAAAAATGAGCGGGAAGACGATCCGTATAGAGCATACAGCTCGTGAAGGCTTGATCCAGCCTTTACTTACAACCGGTAATGAAGCTGATAAAACTATTCTTGGCGGAGAGAAGATTCAGACGGACAGCCTTTTCTATCTGGATGGAAATGGAATCCGTAAAGTGGATATGAGCGGAAACGAGCAGAGTTCCATCTATATAGACTGGAACGATGTGGATATGAACCGCTATGGTGTGATCGGAACGAACGCCCGTTTGACCGGGGAGTACATCCAACTGATCCGAAATCGTTTTGAACAGGACGGGAAAGAACGGTATGGTGCGATGCAGGTGCAGTTGGTCACGATCCGGAAGGCTGATAATAATCCCTATGCAGGACGAACGACTGTTGAGCTTGGAAACCGGAACATAAACGATGAACGTCTTCTGGAATATGTGCTCGAATATAACCGAATGACTGAGCATAAGATCCGTATTGATGTTCATGATTACAGTCAGGACATAGCAGGGTACGGTGCATATGATAAAGTTATATCAGGAGTAGAGGATCAGATATACCTAAATATGCTTTCCGGCGAGGGACCGGACATCTTGGCAAATTTCTCTGCATTGCCACAGTTTTCTTCGGATGCGGTTCTTCTGGATTTGAACAGTTTTATAGACGGCGATGGCGGATTGGATCGAAGCAGGTACTATGACAGTGCTTTCCGAAGTTTCGAAATCGGAGGGAAACTCTATCACATACCGGTCTGCATGGATGTTTACGGCTTCGTGGGGGATCAAAGGCTCCTTGGTGAATCGAGGATCCTTTCCCTTTCTGAACTTCTCGAAATGCAGGGAAGGATAGAAGGAACGACCCGATTGTTTCCTGTTTATTCTTATGAGAAAATGTTGGATCTCCTTCTCCCGGGAAGTTTCTCGCAATTTCTGGATGCAAACAGCATGACCATGAATGTAACAAATGAAGGTTTTCACTCTATTCTTAAAGTGGCATCTGCACTTGGTGCAGATCCCAATCCACCCGGTGTAGAGATACATTCTGAGACCGGGCATATGGCACCTGACGATTATTCGCCGCCGGAAGAACAGCTGCAGGCAGGTTTAGTTGCCCTTATTCCTGCAACCATTTCTGCGCCCGAGATGTATGCCGATTATTTGAAAATGCTAAATGGAAATGCCGGCGTATATGGTATGGAAGGCGGATACTCCGTAGGCTCGGATTTTACCTTAGGAATATCGAAGAATACGAAGTTCCCGAAGGAGTGCTGGGATTTCATCCGTTTCTTGTTTGAGAAAGAGCAGCAGATCCAATGCGCGAAAGATTTCTATTCCATTCCGCTTTATCGTGAAGCTGCAGCGGATATCTGCGAAGAGGCGGACCTGACAGATATGGAAAAGAGTTCGTTCATGGAGATGCTCGAAAAGGCATACATCTCGAGAATGTCGAATTATCGCATCAAAGAGATCATCCTGGAAGAAGGAATGGCGTATTTCAAAGGCCAGAAGAGTGTGGAAGATGTGTGTCAGATCATTCAGAATCGTGTCAATACATACATGAAAGAGCAGTATGGTAAAGGAACATAGTAGTCACAGAATATAACGAATTCAAAGAGTCGGCTGCGAACGAAAAATAAACCTATCACGCGAAATGATTGATTATGGTTATCAAGTCTCGTAGAGGTGATTATTCTGTGGGCGTTGTGCCGATAAATTCATTCTTGTCCGTGATGTGGAAATATGCATAGTAATTATTGTTATTATCGCCTCCGCCTCCGCAGGCGATTCTGTAATCGCCTGCATCGAGTTTGCCAAACGGAGTCAGATCATATGTCAATGAATCCTTCTGATTCGGAGCTAGTTCATGAGCCAGATCGTGTACAGCATAATCCTCACTAGGAACGTAATACCAGGTTCCGTCTCTCAAGAACTCGAGTTTATAATACTCACCAAAACACCAGGACTCATCATCACGATTTACAAATTCAACTGTAACTGCTTGGGAATCTCCAGTTACATATAGAGCGATATCCATTGTTCCGATTCCTTCATCGACAGGAACGTAATCCGGCTTCTTTTTGGATTTGGAACATGAACATGAAATCAAACAACTTGCTAAAACGATTGCTAAAACATATACTGCTTTTCTCATACTAAAACAACTCCTTTCATAAACAAAGCTTTCATTGCTATGGATCTCCTTTTACTCATCTAGCGGTTCTTCCTGTCCGTTCCAGTTGATAATATACCCATGCTTCGGACTACAAGGGAAACTGCACAACTGTTCTCCGGTAAGATACCCGGTCAAGGTGTTTTCTTTGTCAGTTGCGAGTTCAATAGCATATCCGAGGTTTTTTAATCGATCAAGCTCGACTTGCATTTCTGCCTCAATATCCGCCGAGAACAATTCCTTCAGGATCTCGTTCTCGTGAAACGTATAATCCATATATTCATCCCAGGCTTCCTGATGGGTTCTCCTTGCTTCAAGATATTCATCCCATACATCTGCGTTCTGGTGTTCTTTCCAATACTCATCGAATTCGTCATAAGACTGCTTAGAGTTGTACCATTTCTCTTCGAAGTTATACATGTATGCTTCATCTTTCAGATTCTCTTCAGGAATGGCCGGTCTTACCACGGTCTCCACCCAAATTTCATAATCCTCTCTGTACTTTACCAGTATAGGAGCGTTTAACGCAGTCATATACTTATCGTACTGTTCTTCCTGATACGCTTCTACGAAGTCGAAGTGAAAGACCGTAATTGAGACAGCGAAATATTTATCTTTGTTTTCTCCTTTTGTGCTTTCAGTTTCAAGGGTGCTGGAAATTATGATGTTCCCAGGATCGGGTATCCATTCATCTGGCCCTACTTCTTCTTTTGAGGGCGCGAAAAGAACTTCGTCAAGATCGATACTCGTTTCGGCACAGGTTTCAGGTCGCGTTTCCATGCGAGTTTCTGCTTGTGTAACATAAGAACCTTTTGTTGATTCTATGGAAAACTCAGTCGGCTTAACATCACTATGCTCATTTAATTGATGACTTAATCCGAGAATGCCAAAAACAAATATCGCTAATACACAAACACTGATGATGGGGAGAAAGATGGTTTTTGCCTTTCTACGGCGTTGATCTTGCATTTTTTTATATTGTGACTTCCGCTCAATCAGATTGTTATACATTTCTTCAGAAGTCTTCATAATCGAAATCCTCCTTCTCAAGTTCCTCTTTTAACGATTGCTTAGCACGATAAAGGAGATTCCTGATCTGTCGGGAATTCTTTTTCATGACTTTCCCAACCTCTTTGCCTGACATGTCTTCGAAAAATGTAAGCCATAAGACCTGTCGATAATCAGGAGATATCCTCTTGAGAGCCTGATGCATCCTGATTCGCTTCTCTTCCCGTAAAAAAGTTCTTTCAAGGTTTTCTTCATCTTTGACATATGATTCCAGATCTTGATTGGGAATGTTAATAATTCTGGCGTGATGTCGGACATAATCGACGGCTACATTCCTGCCTATGGCATAAAGCCAGGACTTAAAAGAACTTTTCCCGGAAAACGTGGGCTTCTTGACCATCAGTCGGAAGAAGGTATCTTCCGTTAGATCCTCAGCGATATGGATATTGTTAACGAATCCGTTAAGAAACAGAATGAGACCATCTTTGTACTCATTCACAATTTCCGCTATGCCCTCGTCTTCTCCATCCAAATAACGGTGGTAGCTGCTTGCACCGGTATCCACTGTGTGTCTCCTTTCATTAAAAGAGATTCCTTTTCTTTTCACTTATTAGTCGTTTGCCATAGCAAAATGTCTCACTCTAATTAAGCGTCTCTATTCTCCAAGCATCAATTGATACACTAAAACAAGTATAGCGTGGGAAAATGTCATTTTTGACACTTTTCCATTCTAAAATAACACCGACGGGAGTTTTTCTCAAAAGTCTACAATGGATTTTTGTCCAAAATGACACAAATCCATTTTAGACTATCGAGCCGAGCCAGCCAGAGTTAACATATCAACACACGACATCATGAATTGTGACCGCTTTGTAATCATCGAGGACGATGTTCACGTATATAATGAAAATAAAAGGGGAAGTGGCCATTCGCATGGGATAGCAGCGAGAAACTAATGCACATATGAGGGAAACCTTTGTGAGGGGATGATCATGATGAATAGGTGGAAGCGTTTCTTAAGCTCAGGAATCTGCTTCGTGTTTTTTGGGGCAACGATACTTGGCGCAGTGACGGCTTGTAATAAGAACGACGACAAGATAGGTGGGTCTGGTGCGGGGGCGCAGACTTCCGGGGCTGGCATGATCCCGGATGCTACCAACCCGGACGGATCGAGACACGACTACGTGCTCGAAAGCGACCCGTACTATACCTGTGAGCAGATGACATTTGAGTTCCCGCTCGAAGAAGGACAGACCCCGAAAAACATACGACTCCGCGACGAAGTGCATTTCATGGGAGAGTATATCTGCGTAGCCTTCGATGGCGGATACGATATGCCCGAAGATGTGAAGAAAGAATATGAGAGTCTCGAAAACTCGCGAGATACCGCAGATTATCTGCGCTACCACGAAATCGAGTACGACTATATGGAAGCCGGCGTGTGCATTTTCGATCTGAGCGGAAATTTCATAAGTAAACTTTTCCTCGGCAGGGGAGAGGAGTTCCGCTGCTTCTGCCAATATGGGCAGGATAAGGTAGCAGTTGTTTCCGAGATCTTTAATTACGAAGAGCAGCACGTGGAACTGTGGCTTCGGATCTGTACCCTGGACGGCACTTGTGAGAGCAGAACGCCGATCGATATCGGCCAGACCACGCAGGTCCGGATGGCAGGACTTGAAAACGGGAATCTCCTTGTCGTCAATAACGGAGATGCATATATCTTAAGTACGGAGGGTAAGGTCCTTCACAAATCTTCTTTCTATCTACAGTGTGAAACGATCCTCCATGCGAACGGAAAGTACTACATCATCGTCGGGTTTGACAGGACTGTCGATGGCGAAGTTCAGCATGTTTACGGATATCAGGAAATCAATATCGAGACCGGAGAACTTTCCGAGAAACAGGAATTCACCCGGGCAAGTCTGCCGATATGTGCGTTCGGAGAAGATCTGTACTTCTTTACCGGAAGAGATCTCTCCCGGATGGATATGTTCACGGGGCAGGAAGAGACCATCTATACCGAAAACGATAACGATTTTTCTGTCTTCTATGGTGGCGTGGGTGACCTTCGCGTCAATTCGGAGACGGATATTCTCTATGTAACGCCGATTTTTGATAATGAAGGTGATGAGATGCCGACCATGGAGATGTATCATATTCAGAAGGCGGCGTCCAATCCTCATGCGGGGAAGAAGATCCTTCGCGTAGGCACATATGGAAAAGCAAACTATACACAGCAGATACTCGATTACAATAACCGGCCGGAGAGTAAAGCATACGTCGTCACGTACGATGCCTGGTCAAATGCCGACATGGACAGTGCTTTTGCCAAGGCGGAAGCCGGCGTGGTCGACACTGTGCTCCTGGACATGAAGTCGGGAACCGGGCCGGACGTGCTTCTGGATTTCGCCGACTTTGCTCAGTTCAATAACGACGACTTCCTCATCGACCTTAATCCTTATCTTGACGGAAGTGATGGCATCGACCGGAGCCTGTACTACGACAACATCCTCCGTGCATTTGAAACGGACGGCAAGCTCTACCAGCTCCCGCTGAATGTGCGGATCGAGGCGCTGGCTGGAAATCCGGACCTTCTGGGCGGGACAACGGGATGGACCTGCGAACAGTTTCTCTCGAAGATGCAGACGAACGGCGACGAGGTGCTGCCGCTTCTTTCACCGACCGAATACGACGCGATGTCGCTCCTGCTGCAGCTTCTGGGCGACGACATGAACCACTATGTTGACTGCAGCAGATGCGAGGCATATTTCGACAGCGACGATTTCAGAAGGCTTCTGGAGATTTCGAAGTATGTGGGAAATAAACTGAATCCGGATCTGATTGCGGATCTCATGGAGCAGTACGATGATATGCGGTACGGCGACGGGTACCACAGTACAGAGGCGATTGTTATGGACGCTGGCCTTTGCTACGTGGTGCCGGTTTCTCTGTTTACGCTTCGCGAATATTCACGGTATGCGGATCTCTGCGACGGCCGGGTCGTGATCCTCGGCTGGCCGACCACGGGCGGATCCGGTTTTGCGGCGGAAGCGCACGCATCGATCGGCATCTCGGCGTTCTCGGAGTGCAAAGAGGAAGCGTGGGATTTCGTGCAGTATCTGTTGTCGCCGGAAACGCAGAAGATGAGTGTCCGGCAGTCCGGGTCGTCGGAAGGAATCAGCATCTGCCGCGAGGTCGTGGAAGATGCGGTGAAGCTTACGATCGAGCAGGATAAGGAAGATAAAGCACGTCTCGAGGAGAAGAAGAGCCAGGGGTATGACGGTCCGGTCTCGCCGCCGATCACGGAAGAACTGGGGGCGGACTTCCTAAGTTACATCGAGAGAATCTCGACAGCGGTAAACCGGAATCCGGCAGTGTTTAATATCATCCGGGAAGAGGCGCCCGCATTCTTTAACGGGGACAGAAGTGCGGAGGATGTGAGCCGGACTATCCAGAACCGCGTGACTACGCTCCTGCAGGAGCAGCAGTAGGCGGGAGCGCGAAACACAATTACATGCCTTGTGAGAATGTCGATTGATAATCAGTTTTGAAGAATACTATATACTTTTCTATACAAAAACCCCCAAAGTTTTTGTCTAACTTTGAGGGTTCACTTCAGAGCCATGGGGCTTTTCTCTTTGGAGCCGATTGCGAGACTCGAACTCGCGACCTGCTGATTACAAATGGAAAAGAAGGTGTGTTTCATCGTGGCATAAGATGGCATAAATGCCTGCGATTACGAGATTTGCCGAGATGAAAGGTTTCCTATCATGGCATATCTTTTTATATGTTTTCGTAAAAACGTTAACCAAATGTTAACCCGAACACGATAAGCTACGAAATGTCTAAATTCCTCGTAATCTGTGTTTACTTTTTGAAATTTATTGTGTAAACTAAACACAGGAAGGTGGTGCTGACATATGTTCAATAAGAACCTTAAGTATTATCGGTTACAAAAGAATATGTCTAAAAAAGAGCTAGCTGATAAATGTGGAGTGTCGGCTATGGCAATCACGCATTATGAAAACGGTGACC
>JAILHZ010000009.1 GCA_024695545.1 Clostridiales bacterium | reverse complement strand
CGAAGGCCTACGCGGACGCGTATATCGACATCATCAACGGATACGGCGCATCGAACGAAGACGTGAAGTTTGCGTTTGCGCATATCGACGGAGATGAGATCCCGGAGCTGATCGTCTCGGATTTCCGCGCATATCAGAAGGAGCAGAGAGAAGACAGAAAGATCTTTGCGCTTTCGATCTATACCTATAAAGAGGATCAGGCCGTGACGGTCCTGAAGGATGCCCGGTCGGACAACGGCATCATCGAGTTTTACTGCTACAACCCTTATAGTGGAAGCCTTTGCCACTATCAGACACCGGATTTCGGTGACGCCTCGGTCCCGGCGTATATCCTGAAGCGTACGTTTATGGATGAGTATATCGAGGGAAGAGAGGGCAACTGGGTGCTGTACCGCTATAGCACGCCGAACTGGGTTCTTGCCGGAAAAGACAGTGCTGCGGAAGCGGTCTCTTTCCTGAAGTCAGGTTCCATTCCGCAGGATACGGAATATGAGCTCCATCCGGAATATGAGCCTTACACTGACGAGTATTACGCGTCTCTTCCGACGCTTCCGCCGAATGAAACAGAGCCCTATGCGCCGGATTCTTCGAAGATCAGCGATTACAGCAAGTATTACGGAAACTACAAAGGATACGATGACTTCCTCAACCTGAGTATCTATGACGTCAAGGACGGGAAGATCACCTTTGATTGGACATTTACCCGGATCGCGGAGCTTCAGAAGGTGAGTGTCCCGATCGAAGATAACGTCGCGGTCTTCTACTACCAGGGGTATTACGATAAGAATTTCGACGGCGTCAACCAGGAGGATGAATACTTCTGCAGAAAGGTCTGGCTCGTTCTCTTTGACGATTATGTCGAGATGCATATCGAGGATGTCGACAGATCCGAACTCGTTCCGGAACTTGATGTTTCCGCGAGCTTCGTCGCCAGCGGCTACGTATTCGTTGACACATACCATTACTCGAAAATCTAAAAGAGCGGATATATCCCCCCAATTTAAGAAAAGGGCTGTCCTTCCCGGGATCTTCTCCCGGAGGAACAGCCTTTTTTGCTGCCCGAAAAGCACTCGTCCGCACGCTAAATTCTACAATTATAGAAAAAATTTCTACAAATGTAGAAAAATCTATTGACATTGATGTACTACACATGTAGAATGACCTTGCAATGTTGCAAAGGATATCTAGAAACAAACAAGAAACGAAGTAAAAATCTTAACGATTGGTTATTTGGAGGAATAAGAAAATGAAAGCTATGAAGATCAAGTTTGTCATCGCAGCAATGACCACCATGGTCGCCTTTTCCGCGACAGCTTGTGAACTGAAACTGAGTGGCGATACTAAGCAGATCGAAAGCGCGATCGACAGTTACGTAGATAAAGTAAACGTCGTAGTGGATAATGGAGCCGGCGCGCAGACAGATGCGACAGTCCTTGATGCATCCAGAGATACAGCTTCCGAAGCTACAGAGAGCCAGGACATGATCCTTCCGTCCGAGGCGCCTTCTGAGACCACACCGGACGTGGCCGTTCCGACGCAGAAAGAAGCACCTGCTCCGACAGAGAAGACCCAGCCGAAAGAGACGAAGACCCCGAAGGCAACGGAACCGAAGCAGACCCAGGCCCCGAAGGAAACCGAAGCTCCGAAGCAGACCCAGGCTCCCGTAGAGACGCAGCCGAAGGTAACCGAGCCGCAGGTTCAGGAGACTGAAGCCCCCGAGACCACTCCTTCCGAGACATATCCGGAGATCCCGACAAGCTGTAACGATCCGCTGGCTCCGAGATGGGTATATAAAGACATCATCGACCCGAATCTTGATGTTTACGGAAAGGTGATCAAGTATTCTCTTATGCACCTTGATGGCGATGAGATCCCGGAACTGGTTATCTATGACAAGACCAATTACGATAACGGCGGCGAGCTCACGGTTTATACCTACAGAAACGATAAAGCCGTACTGGTCCTGGACCATGTCTATTCCGGTCAGGGTGTGTACTACACGTATGCACCATATAAGAACACCATCTGCAAGAACGTAGCATATAACGATGTGTCCGCGATCCAAACGATCTACACGGTCGACCAGCTGATCAATAATCAGGAAGGATCTGCCTACGATGGAGAGTTCCCGCCGGTATGGCCGATCGAGGGATATACAGATGGTTTTGCGATCAATGACTACTTCAGAAGCTGCTGGATCCCGTCAGATCAGGAGTTCTTCGATATGAGCAAGCCTTATGAGCCTGAATACTATGAGGTCACTGATTATTCGAAGTATGCCGGAACATACAAAAACGAAGATGACACTTTCTATTTTACGATCTGTGAACCTGACTGGAGAAATGAAGTCCAGATCTCTATGTGGGTCTACAGAACAGCTGAACTGGCGCAGGTCAAGGTGCCGATCAACGGTAACGTCGCAGTATTCTACTACAAGGGTTACGAAGACAGAAACTTCAACGGCCGTTGTGATGCGGGCGAGAGATTCTATAGAAAAGGCACGATCGAGCTTCTGCAGTACGGCGTCCGGCTCACGATCGAAGAGTGCGATGCATCCGATATCGTTCCGATGCTGGATGTTACCAACGAATTCGGCGGTTGCCAGTACATCAGAGAACAGACCGTTTTCTTCTCCCTCCAGTATAAGTTCTGATACTCCTAAAAAACGTTACACGTGAGAAGGGGACTGCCCCGGGGAAAATGCTTCACCTCCCCGGGGCGGTCTTCTTTCGTTCACAAAACCGTTTCAAACCATCGCCTTGAACCCTGTTATAATGGAGATATGGTACAAGAACAGATCAAAAAACTGACGCTCCTCATCAACACCGTGATCCTGATCCTGGTGTTTGGTCTGATGGGCTTTTTCTATCTGTCCGACGCGTGGTTCCTGGTCTGGTTCAGTATCCCGACCGCGGGCGTGTTCTTCATCACGAACTCGATCGTTGTCCTGGGCTTTGTGACGTTCTACTCGAAGGTCATGATCAAGATGGTCATTGCTGCGGAGGAGAAGCTTTACTTCGGCAAGAACAACGGCAAGAACCGAGTCGTGACCTGACCCCAAAAAAGTTTTCCATAGATATGTGACGGTCGCCACCTGATTGTTGATTAGTAGGTTAGGAGGTGATCCACATGAAGACTCTCAACCGTTGGAAACTATTGAATATACTGCTTGCTTTCGCCATTCTTCTTCCCGGATGTCATAGTAAGAAGAACGCCCGTGCCATAAAGGAATTGAAGGCCCCGGAGCCTGGTTTTATCACGTCCGCATTTAAGAAGGATAAAGGCGCAAGCTTTATGCTTCTTCGTGACGGGACTTTCTGCCTTGCGACCGAGGAAAACGAGCTGCAGTGTGATCTTTTGCAATGGGAGTACGAGCTGAGAGAGGATCGCTTTATCAGCAAGAAAAAAGCCCTTCAGGCGGAGGGCGCCACCGCGACGACCGTCGACTGGCATGATGGAGATCCCTATCCGGGCACGCAGATCAACTATCACGAATACGACGATGTCGACTATAAGGAATATGTCGAGGACAGTTTCCAGATGCTCTACTATGGGGAGTATTTCGATGATTATACCTATAAGCTGAAGGAGCGCCCCAATGCCCGCGTGAAGACCGATCTCTACTATAACTGCCAGCTCCGTTATAACGAGGCCGATCAGGCGTTCTGGCCCTATTACTCGATGGATGACGCAGAGCTTGGGAAGTGCTATCAGAGAGGCTTTGAGATGGCGTTTGAAGATCCGGAGATGAAAGAAGCGCTTCTTAGTTCCGTGAACGCCGATGCCTATTCTACCGGAAGGGAAGCCGTGAAGATGGAGATCGGTATTGTCGATCAGGATGACGGACATGTGGAGATCCGTGTCGCAGTGTATATGCTAGGCAACACAGACTGGTTCTATAAGGAAGAGCAGTGGAAGTGAGGAGGACGAAATAAGAGAGCTTCCGCTGTTTCTTTGCGGAATAGAGAAGACCCCGGGGCCTTTTGGGACCCGGGGTCATTCCATTTCTTATTGCGAATAAACGGATGCGCTTTACGGTGAAAGCGGAGGTGGTTAGTTCAGTACGGTCTCCTTACCGCCGTTGATGGAGATTCTCTTTGTGACCAGTTTCTCCGGATCAGAAGAATCCTTCTCGATGAAGTAGATGTCCTCACCAACGATAACGATCTTGGCCCAGCGGATGTTACCGTTATATTCGAGATTATATCCGGCACTGTCTTTCTTGACATAGAGCTCGTCTTCGGAAGACTTGAAGTGCTTGCCGTCCGCGAAGTTCATGGATACGAGGCTGCTCTTATCGAAGATCTCAAGTTCGGATCCGTCGAGCTTACAGGTGTAGTACGCCATGCCGTCTTTTTCGGTGTTGCCGTAGAAGTACAGCATCTCACCGTCAGACATGAAGAGCTCACTGTTGCAGACATCAACATCTGCGTTGATCGCGGTCTTGTTGCTGCCGTCTAAGTCCATAGAGAAGAGCTTTCCGAAGAACATGCCGCCCTTGGCAAACTGTGCCGGTTCAGCGAAGTAGATCTTGCTGTTCATGATGCAGTACGCAACCTTTGCCGGCATTGCGGAGTGATCTGATTCGAAGAGGACCTTTTCGTCTTTTCCATCAAGATCTGTACTTACGAGAGCATCACCCTTGCAGTAGTAGAGATTGTTGCCGTAGATGGTCAGCATGGAGATCTCACCGTTGTCGATGACTTCGAAGTTTCCGTCCTTCAGGTTGACCTTAACGATCATGGAAGTCTCGCGTCCGTCCTGGTTCTCACGGAAGAACAGGCTGTCTCCGGATACACAGAGGTAATCGATGACCGGCTCTGTCTTCGGAACGCTTAAGTATACCTGGCTGGTCGCGCCGGATACCTTATCTTCCTGAACGACGGCTGTTCTTTCCTTAGAAGGATGTGTGACATAGTAGTTGTAGTTTCTGTCGCCTGTGGCAAATCCGCCGTTTGTCAGGTTGCCGGTTCCGAGTGTATCAGAGATGGTGACCGGATTATTCGGATTGGACGGCTGTGCAGGATTATCGGAAGGAATCCCTTTGACGTCCTTATCGTCCGAAGAGGGTTTCACGATTTCCGATGTTTCTTCGGGAGTAGAGACCCATGTCTGTGTATCGGAACTGGATTCATCGATCTTGCTGTCCGTATCTTCTTCCGTAAAGGATGAAGAGATTTCAGAATCTGTTGTCTCATTATTCTTCTTTGTTTCCTCGGATGTACCCTTTACACATGAGCAGCAAAGACACGAGAATGCGATCAATGCTACGAGTAACTTAGTGTATGCAGACTGTTTCATAAATTGCCTCCTTGTTACCTATATTTGCCGAATATCCTGACACTTGATCTTCGGCTCTTGCCATTTTTTGCGGAACGCCTTTTGGTGTTCCGTTGAATTAATGGTAGCACGGCAAATGCCGTATTTTCATAAGGTATCCGTCACTTCAGAGGCTTTTAAATAAGGGATTAGTCACATTACTCATCTGATCTTACATACAGGATAAAGCCGGGGAGAGAATCATCCGTCTGGATCATGGCATAACCTTCGTCACCGCCATTTTTATAATCTGATATGCCTTCGTTTTTGAAGGCCGCGTCGACCCATGTAGCATCCTGATTATCGAGATAACCGAACACGACACTCACTTGGCCGTCTTTGTCGTAAGTAAACTCGAGAGATCCGTTCTCGTCCACCGTGCCGCCGACATAGATCACGACCTTGTCGCCGTCGTTATCCTTCGTCTCGTACTTATAGTACCCCGTCACGCTGCACTTGTCCGTGACATCGGTCCAGTTGCCGTCAGCGACGAGATAGAGATGGTCGTCCTTGACCTGTGCGTATTTTCCCTTATCCGTATCCGGAGTAGAGAACTGCATGGAAAAACTGCGGTTTCCGTTTTCGTCCACGGAGCTGCTCGAATCGACCTCGACGCCGCTCTTTGTTCTCTTAAATCCCAGTCTCTCCGCCGCGGATACCACCATGTTCCTTGTCGTCGGGATGATCAGGATGACCGCGATCAGCGCGGCAGCAGTAGCCAGTGCCGGGATCCATCTCGGGCGCTTTGTCTTCTTCGCCGTGGTCTCGCCCAGCATCTTTCTGATTTCTTCCTTTTTTTCTTCATCCATATGGATCTTATCGAATGTATCTTTCATGATTCTTCCTCCAGTTTGATCTTCAGCTGCTCCTTGCCGCGCTTGATCCTCATGCCCACGGCGGACTCCGAAATATCCAGGATCCGTGAGATCTCTTTATACGAGTACCCCTCATAGTAGAAGAGGTAGATCGGTGCGCGGTAGGTTTCCTCCAGGCGCATCAGCTCGTCAAAGACTTCCTTGTTGTGGTCGGAAAAACCTTCGTAATACTCTAGCTGCCATTCATTCGATTCCAGATCGACGCTTGTTTTCCTTGCCGATGACCGGAGAAGATCCTTACACTTATTAGCCGTCATGGTCATTAAGTATGCTTTTTCAAATCTTTTATCAATCAGAAGTTTCTTCCCGATAAGTTTCAGGAATACATCCTGTACGACATCTTCCGCATCATGCTTCGACTGCACATAAGATACGGCGAACCGGAACAGATCGTCCGCGTAGGTATCGAATAGTTTGACAACGTCTTCGTTCTTCAAAGGTTTTGCCTCCCTGGCGTTTCTTGAGATCTCACTCATTAAACGAATCACGATGTCATATTCTCACATCCTTTGCACAAATTCAAAAGAAAAAGCGCTGCATGGGAGATCCCACACAGCGCCAATATAATAATTGCTTATATAATTTCTGCTTATATTATCCTTGAACCGGAAATATAATTTCTTCTTATACTCGCATCAGCTGAGGTAAAGCTTACCTGCAATGCTCCACCAGGCCTGTCCGTCATTTTTGACATTGATGCTGATGGTTCTCTTCTGCTCGCCAAGCTGCTTGTCGATCGTGATCTTCGCGGAACCCTTATCGTTAAGATCGCTCTTCTGGACGGTGATGTCCTGACCGAAAAGTGTAGAGAGGGACTTGTTAATGATCGCGAGGTTCGTGTCAGCGTCTCTTCCGTGATCTACGCTCTGCATGATGCCTTTCTGCAGACTGAATTTCTTGAGGGTGTCACCGTCAAAAGCACAGTCATACTGGAACCACAGAGAGCAGTCGATCGTCTTCTCGTACTTAAATTCGACATTGTCGTGTTCCTTTCCGTCTTCTGTTTTGTATGCCAGGAACTTATACTCGATCATGTAGGCATCTTCGGTCTTGAAGTTCGATACAGAACGGAGATTGTCCAGGAAAGCCGTATCGTTCGGTGTCTGGTTTCCCGTATTGCCGCCGAATACGTTATCCGGAAATCCCTTGAAGACCGAGAAGTCCGGAGTATGTCCCTGTGTAATTCCGCCGCCGTTTTGCTTCACACCTTCGGCATTGTAGCTGACGCGGATATGCAGGGAATCTTCATCAAGATTTCTGGCAACGTTGATGTTGATACCGTTGACGGTCTGGTGAATGGAGAGGTCGTTCGGACGTTCAGTATAGTTCTCCGGGTTCGGATCCTTCGCGAAAAGGATCGTCTCGCCGAATTCCTCACCATAGATCTGCTTAACGATCTCGATCACATGTTCCTGGGTCGCCTTGTCGGTCAAATCCATCTTGTTGAACTCGACATTCACGGCCTGTTCGCCAATTGTTTCGCGTGTCGCGTAGTGATATGTGACAGTAAAGAGATCCGCGCCGTACATCTTCGCGGCTTCGATGTCGGAAGGGAAGATGGCAAGGCCGTCGTCATATGTGTAATACCAGCTGCACGGCTGCACGCTGTTCATGCTCGAGTGACCCCATTCGCCCTTGACGTCCGCCTTGGTGCCGAGGCCACTGAGCCATGCGTTATTCTTCAGAGCGGCGATCGTCTCGTCTTTCGGGTTGCAGATCTTGGCCGTTGCGATCTTCACGGTGTTGTTCTGGTCACCTGTGATTTCTTCGACCTTATATTCCGGGAAAGTACTGACGACGTCGATGTCCTTCATCTCCCAGATCGTATCTCCCTTTGCGGCAGAAGTCTCGGCCGGTGTGGTCTCGCTCTCGGTTCCAGATGTCTCAGCTTCCGATGTGGTCGCCTTTTTCTCCGTTTCAGTCGGCTCCTCGCTCACATCCGCAGAAGTTTCCTTAGAAGCACTCGTCTTCTTCGTATCATCGGAGTCTTTCTTTCCGCATGCGGCGAGAGAACCGATCATAGACAGACACAGTAATGCTGCAACTAACTTTTTCATTTTACCCATCTCCTTTACTTTTTCCTTTTTGGGATCTGCCCGTAACTTACCGCAAAGGATATTAAGGAATCCTAAAACGCGGAAAGCTCCTCTTTCTGGCCAATCCGTCCCCCATTATACCGAACTGGACCGTCATTTCAAGGAAATTTGACGAATTTTCCGCCCCCGCGAGAATATAGAAGTAATACAGAACCCTAACACCGCGGATTCTGCGACAAAAAACCGTGTTTTCAGCGCTCGATCCTGCAGTGAATGAAAGAGTGTTATCCTTGTAGTAGATAGTTTTTTCCATGTTTGAAAGGTATAATCTTTATATGTTGAGTTTTCGTTTTCAAAAGCACCTGTCCCTGATCTTAGCGCTGTGTTTTCTCATGGCCGGTCTTTTTGCGGGCTGTAGTAAAGATGAGAAGGAGTCTTCCGTTGACTCTTCAAGTTCGGAGGTTCCTGTTTCCCAGAACTCCGAAAGCTCCGGTAGTTTCCTGCTGGCGCATGGTTTTGACTGGGGCCCGTCCGTAGATAAGATCGTTATCTCCGATGCACAGTATGGCCCGTTTTCCGATCTTTCTCCCGCGTCTTTTTCCGTAGCTGAGGAGAAGGCGGATAATCTCTCGTCTTCTTCAAAACCCCGTAAGGTGGAGAATGTCTACTATTCCGATGCTTCCGGGAATGCCGTCGCCGATGTGAATGCATTTAACGGCGAGCTCTTCCTGACGCTTGAACTTCAGGTCGGTCCGGAGGAGGGCGCGCTTCTTTATTTCCATAACTCGAAGTATGCGAACCAGTGGTTCGACAGTTATTCTCTTTTCGTTTCGCTTTCAAACGGGAAGTCCGTGAGCCTTGCGCATGACACCATTCAGTTCCCGGAGATCAAGGATGTGGAGATGAGCTCTTTCACGGGGCCGGCAGGGCATTCCATGAGTTATGCTTTCTATTCTCCGTCGAATGCATCCGAAAGCTCCCGTCCTCTGGTGATCTGGCTTCACGGTGGCGGTGAGGGCGGCACGGATCCCCGGATCACCTGCTATGGCAATAAGGTCGTTTCTCTCTTTGGTGAGGATTTCCAGTCCCAACTTGGCGGGGCATTCGTTCTCGTTCCCCAGTGCCCGGGTGCCTGGATCGAACGCGGGGATTCCTACGATTCCATCTATCTTCAGGATCTGAAGGCCCTGATCGATGATGTCGTTTCCTCGCATAACGTGGATAAGAACCGCATCCTGATCGGCGGCTGCTCCAATGGAGGCTTCATGACGCTCGATCTTCTCCTTGCCTATCCGGATTACTTTGCTAAGGCTTTCCCGATCTGCGAGATCTTTGACATGGAGGAGCTCTCCGATGAGAAACTCCAGTCAATCAAGGATATCCCGATGTGGTTTGTCTATGCGAAGAACGACCAGACCGTTGACCCGGAATTGTACGAAGAACCGCTCCTCGATAAGTTAAAGAGCATCGGCGCATCGGATCTCCATGTTTCGGTCTTTGACGATGTTCACGATATCACAGGGAAATATACGAAGGACGGAGCCCCCTACCAGTATCTCGGCCATTTCTCCTGGATCTATTTCTTCAACGATGCCTGCACCGATGGCGATTCTTCCCTCTGGCAGTGGCTCGCCCAGTCGTGATCTAGATATGTAAAACCGGGAAGAAATAGTATAATCCTAATATGCTGAGTAATGAGAAACAATATAGAAAAAGAGTTTTCCGCCGTGACCTTCTGAAGGACACCTGCATTATCCTTGCGTCTCTTGTAGGCCTTACCCTGGCCTGGTCACTGGTCTATCTTTTCCCGGATTTCATGAGGAGAGTGTCCATCGCGATCGCGACCATCATCTCGATCCCGCTCCTGGTCATTATCTATCTTTGTGTCGTCTGGTTTATCCGCGTCAAGATCTGGCCCGTCACGATGGGCTTTATCGCCGAAGTGCTCCTGGAGGATCAGGATTCGGCGCCATTTGTCTACGCAAAGACTCTCTTTACGGCATCTGACGGGCAGGAACACACTCTGAAAGTCGTCCTCGAAGCCTATGGTGACTACGAAGAAGGCTGTGAGCCGGAGCTTCAGAAGCTGCTCGAAAAGCACTCGTCCAAGTATGAGAAGTGCCGTGTTCCGGTCTTTTATTCTCTCCGCGACCCGCAGAAAAGCATCGTGATCCTGGATGATGCGGAGAAGGCCTCCGATATCGACGAAACAGCAGAAAGAGAGGGTTGATCATGCCGTTAGTCCGTGTTGAAATGAGAAAGGGCAGAAGCCCGGAATATAAGAAGACTCTTCTGACTTGTATCCACGAAAGCCTCATAAAGGCCCTCGGTATCGAGGAGTGGGACCGCTTCCAGCGTATCGTCGAGATCGAACCCGATGACTTCGAGACCGCTCCCGGAAAAGGCGAGGGCTTCATGATCATTGAGATCACCCTGTTCCCCGGAAGAACGAAGGAGCAGAAGAAGTCCCTGATCGAGACACTGACTGCCTCCCTCGTCGAAAACCTCCACATCGAACCAACCGATGTCTTCATCGTCATCCACGAACCACCCCTCGAGAACTGGGGCATGGCCGGAGTGCAGAAAG
>JAILHZ010000194.1 GCA_024695545.1 Clostridiales bacterium | reverse complement strand
ATTAGATAAGCAAAGATATAAATGCGCACTGGGTGCGATGCAGACCGTTCAGGCGATCGACCGCGCTCTCCCGATCCTTCACAGTGGCCCCGGCTGCGCGCAGAAACTTTCGGAATCCACAGGAAGCTCCGGATACTTTTCCCCGAACATTTTCCCGTGCACCAGTATCAACGAAAAAGACGTTGTTTTCGGTGGCGTAAAGAAGCTGGATTCCACGATCGGTAATGCACTGAAGGTCATCGACGCAGATCTCTATGTCGTACTTACGGGATGTATCCCGGAGATCGTCGGTGATGATTCCGGTGAAGTCGTTTCCAGATATGAAGACGCTGAAAAGCCGGTCGTCTATGCACCGACCGCAGGCTTTAAGGGAAATAACTATAAGGGCCACGAGCAGGTAGTCGACGCGATCGTTGACCAGTATCTGAAGAAGTCCGATAAGAAGCAGAAGGGCCTGATCAATATCTGGGCAGATGTCCCGTATCAGGATCTTTTCTGGCTCGGAAATCTCCGTCAGCTCGAAAAACTCATCGCGGAGCTGGGCCTTACACCGAATACGATCTTCGGCTATAAGCGCGGTATCGAGAACATCAACAAGATCCCGGAAGCGGAGTTCAATCTTCTCGTTTCCCCGTGGGTAGGCTTAAATAACGTCAAGAAGATGGAAAAGAAGTTCGGCACCCCGTATCTTCACTATCCGAATCTTCCGATCGGCGCGACGGAAACCAGTAAGTTCCTGCGTGAAGTAGGTAAGTTCGCCGGCGTTCCGGAAGAGAAGGTAGAAGCGGTCATCAAGGAGCATGAGGATTACTATTACTACCTCATCAGCCGCTATGCGGATCTGTTCCTCGAGAACCGTGTCATCAACAAGCAGTTCACAGTCGTTGCGGATGCACAGTATTCTCTCGCCGTTACGAAGTTCCTGGTAAATGACCTCGGACTGATCCCGGCAAAGCAGTTCGTTGTCGATGATACACCGAAGAACCATCGTGACCGTATCACGGAAGAATTTAAGAAACTGAACTTCGGCATCGAGGCGGAAGTTTCTTTTGAGACCGACGGATATAAGATCCACGAAGAGATCAAGAACCACGACTATCACGGTTACCCGCTCGTACTCGGCGGCTATTACGAAAAGGAGATCACAGAGAGCCTTAAGGGCAACTTCCTGAATATCTCCTGGCCGGTACAGGATAAGGTCGTTTTCGACAGCTTCTATGCCGGATACGAAGGCGGTATCCGCTTGATCGAAGATATCTACACGATAGCAGTTTCCCGATTCAACTGAGAAATATTGCGTGAGGATATGCCGGGTGCGGGGGGCACCCGGTATATTCTTAAAAATCTTGAGAAAAGGAGTCCATGGATATGGCATATAATATCGCGTTTGGTTCATCCAACGGAATCAATGTTGACCTGAAGTTCGGCGAGACAGACAAATTCTATATTTACCGTGTCGATGGACAGGATCTGGAGTTTCTGGAGATCCGTCAAGTAGCGCCTTCCGATCCTTCGGCAAAAGCACCTGCCCCGGCTTCTGAGGCTTCCTCTTGCGGGACCGGCGGGTCCTGCGGCAATGGCTCCGGTTGTGGCGGAAACGGCCAGGGATGCGGCGGCGGAACCGAAGTGCTCGGTAAGGTCGCACTGATCGAAGACTGTAGAGCGGTTGTCTGCAAGAAGATCGGATTTCAGGCGCAGAAACAGTTTGAGAAGAAAGCCATCTCGGTCTTCGATATCGAAGTAAGTGTGGAAGATGCTCTCGATAAGATCTCTTCATACTACTACAAGATCGATCACCGCCAGTCGCGAAGACAGCGTCAGCCGTCAGAAGAAGACTAATACGAAAAGAAAAAGTGATCCGGAAAAACGGATCGGAACGAAGAAATGATCCGTAGAAACGGATGGAAAGGAACAGGTTCTTATGGCAAAAGTGACATATTCCGGTGTAAGGGAAAGCAAACCGAACCGTGTCAATGATCTCGGTACGACCGGACAGGAAGTCAGCGAGAACTTTAAGAAGGGCTGCCTCAAAAGAGCAGACAGAAGTTTCGCACAGGGTCTTCAGTGCCAGCAGATCAACAGCCTCGCAGCGCTGATGTCTCTGGAGGATGCTGTCTTTATTTCCCATTCTCCGCAAGGTTGTGTGGGATGTGCGATCATGGCAATCGATATGTACCGTGTCGGACAGATCCACAGAGGAATTAGAAATGTCAAGAACCCGCGCCTGATCGTGACGAATCTCGATCAGAAGAGTGTTGTTTTCGGCGGTGAAAAGAAGCTCCGTGAATCAGTACAGAAGGCCGTCGAAAGATATTCCCCGAAGCTGATCTTCGTATTTGCTTCCTGCGCATCCGGCATCATCGGCGATGATATCGATGCGATCTGCTCGGATCTTCAGAGCGAATATCCGGATCCCTTGATCATCCCGATCCACTGCGAAGGCTTTAAGTCGAAGATCTGCGCATCCGGTTTTGATGCGGCATTCATCTCGATCAACAAGTATATCCTGAAGCATCAGAAAGTCGAGAAGGAATCTGGCCTGATCAATCTTTTCGCGCCGACGACGGTCAGCTATGCCGACCAGAAAGAGATGGAGAGAATGCTCCAGCTCCTCGGTGCGAAAGTGAACTATATTCCTTTCTACAGCTCGCTCGAAAAGATCAGGAAGATCCCGGCAGCCGAAGCTTCCACCTCGATCTGTAAGGTCTTTGCCGATGAGTTCATGAAGACTCTCTACGAAGAATACGATATCCCGTATTCGCACACCGTTATGCCGATCGGTATCCGTAATACCGATAAGTGGTACAGAGGAATCGCAAAGGTTGTCGGAAAAGAAAAGGAAGTCGAAGAGATCATCGCAAGAGAACATGAGAGGATCGAACCACTCGTCAAGAAACTCCGCGACCGGCTCCAGGGAAAAAGAGTATTCATCTGCGGCGGAACAGGACGTTCTTTTGCCGCGGCGGCCTTGATCGATGACTTCGGCATGGAACTCGTGGGACTCGAGACTCCGACCTACGATGACGATGCCCAGGTCGATATCGAATACTTAAACGGCATCCACAAAGAGTTCGTCGTCGATATCGCGAACATGCAGCCTTTTGAGCAGGTCAATCTGGTAAAGAAGCTCAAGCCCGATGCTTTTATCGGAGTACCGGAATGGGCCGCAAGACTCGGCGTTCCGACGACACACGTACTCGATGGAAAGCGTCCGACAATGGGCTATGACGGCCTTCTGTTCTTAGGCAATAAAATCGCCGACCAGCTCGAAAATCCGGGCTTTAACAAGAAGATCTCCGAGCATGTCAAGCTCCCGTATAAGGAGTCCTGGTATTCGGAAGATGCCTTTAAATACATCATCAGAGAGGGGGAGAACTGACATGTCAGAGATCATGGAAAACCCGAAGGG
>JAILHZ010000191.1 GCA_024695545.1 Clostridiales bacterium | reverse complement strand
TGAAGAACGGTCGTACTGATCTGATTACCCGTGCTGAGCTTCAGAGAAATGCTGCCAATATCCTCCGCTTTGCGATGAATACACCGGCGATGGATGCCGTCATGGGCAATAAACCGACCGTAAAGCATATCGACTGCCCGTTCTCCGATGACACGATCGAGGCGAAGGTGGACGTGTACTACAATATCGATGAGGATCCGGTCATCAATGTCGATGTGGATACTTCTGAAGGAAATGACTTCGTATTCGGTATTACGAGCGATAAGCACGGCCTTTACACCTGTGAACTGGTAGTTTCTTCGGATCTGTCGCCGCTGGCGCAGCTCCCGATCACGGTCTACTATACGAGCATTCCGATGGGCGTCATTACGTTTACCGGAACAGATGGTGCGGTAGTCACCAAGCAGAAAGACATCGGTCTTCTGAACAAGCACTCGATCTTCCGCCTGCACTTTGGAAAGCGCGGCCTGAAGCTCCTGGAACTGCGCTTCACCTACAAGGCCGGTGTCGATGAGATCAAGTTCGAAGATATGTGAGGAGAATACATGAGTTCTGAAATAAGAATCGAAAAAAGAGAACACGATGATAAGATCGGTGATTTTATCGGAGAAGCATTTGAAGTTTATGCGACCGAGAACGGCATCGACTGCAACTATGAGGAATTCTGTTTTGTTGCGATGGATGGCGACCGGATCGCCGGCGCGATCACCGGGCATGCGTACTATAACGAGGTGCATGTCGGGGATCTGATCGTCGCCAAGGAGTGCCGTGGAAAGGATGTCGGAACGAAGCTGATGCTTGCCGTGGAAGAAGAATACCGCGGGAAAGGAAGAGAGAACATCAACCTCTCGACTTATGAATTCCAGGCTCTGGGCTTCTATAAGAAGCTCGGGTTTGAAGTCGAGTTCGTCCGTCCGAACAGCATCCCGAAACTCACGAAATATTTCTTGAGAAAGAAACTCTGAAACGAATCGCAATCGGTTTCGAAATATTCGTTTTCGGGATGTTTTGATTCTCAATATATGATATTATATTTTTATCTGCATATAGGAGAGTACGATTATGAAAGAAAGAACACCTCTGGTTACCCATATCTTTACAGCAGACCCGTCTGCACATGTTTTTAACGGTAAGATCTACGTTTATCCGTCTCACGATATTCCGCATGACGGCGAGGATAACGATGACGGTGATGAGTACAGAATGGAGGACTACCACATTCTTTCTCTCGACAATCTCGATGCAGACTGTGTCGATAACGGCGAAGCCCTCCACATGAAGAACATTCCGTGGGTCAGCAAGCAGATGTGGGCTCCGGACTGCGCATATAAGAACGGCAAGTACTATCTGTATTTCCCGGCACGTGACAAGGACGGCATCTTCCGTATCGGTGTTGCTGTATCCGATAAGCCGGAAGGTCCTTTTACACCGGAAGATAACTATATCGAAGGTTCCTATTCCATCGACCCGGCAGTCCTCGTAGATGACGACGGACGTTCCTACATCTACTATGGCGGTCTCTGGGGCGGCCAGCTCGAGATGTGGCAGACAGGCAAGTTCGATGAGAACACACCGCGCCCGGTTGGAAAAGACAAGGCTCTCGGACCGATGTTTGCTGAGCTCAATGACGACATGAAGTCCTTCAAGACAACTCCGAAACACCTGGAGATCCTGGATGAGGACGGCAACCCGCTTCTTGCTGAGAATGAGGACAGAAGATATTTCGAAGGCCCGTGGATGCATAAGTATAACGGCCTGTATTATCTCTCTTATTCGACAGGTACGACACACTATCTCGTATATGCGACATCCGAGAATCCGGACGGTCCGTTCACATACAGAGGACGCATCATGGAGCCGGTCATCGGCTGGACGACTCACCACTCCATCGTGGAGTATCAGGGCAAGTGGTACCTGTTCTATCACGACTGCGAGCTCAGTAACGGCATCAACCACCGCCGCTGCGTCAAGTACACCGAGCTCAAGTACAACGAGGATGGCACGATCCAGACCATTAAGCCGTACGAGAACTGATACGCGAACTAAGAAGAAAAGAGACGGAGCGTTTCCCAAAAGGAAACGCTTCTTCATTCAGAAAGAAAGAGGTTTACCATGGGAAAAGAACAGTGGGACGCATACGATATTCACCGCATTAAGACCGGAGTGGTCGTGACACGTGGCGAGAAACCGGCACCCGGACAGTTCCGCATGGTCGTACATATCTGCATTTTTAATTCCGAAGGAAAGATGCTGATCCAGCAGCGCCAGCCGTTTAAGAGCGACTGGTCGAACCTGTGGGATCTGTCTGTGGGCGGCTGTTCCCGTGCGGGGGAGACCTCGCAGGATGCGGCGCATAGAGAACTTCTGGAAGAAATCGGACTGGATATGGATTTTACGGGGATCGTCCCGCACTTCACCATGAACTGGGAACACGGATTTGATGATTACTACCTGATCAAGAAAGATCTGGATCCTGCCTCTCTCTCGCTTCAGGAAGAAGAGGTCCAGGCTGTCCGCTGGGCGACCCGTGATGAGATCATAGATATGATCCGTGGCGGTACGTTCATTACCTACCACGAGAGCTTAATCGACATGTGTTTTGCAATGCGGGACAGCTACGGTGCACACAGCGATGAAAGCAGGAGATA
>JAILHZ010000162.1 GCA_024695545.1 Clostridiales bacterium | reverse complement strand
TGTCGGGTGAAGTGATCGGATACCGTCCTTACGCGCTACCGCTACTTCGGAGAGCTTTCCGATGCAGGGAACAGAAGTCTTCACATCGTAATTCGGATTGTCTCTTCCCACTTCGTCCCAGGTGTGCGCCGGGATGATCAGAAGCCCTTCGCTAAGATATTCACACACCGCATCGATGAGTCCATCCACACCGTTTTCAATCGGGCCGATCGAACGGAGCGATGCATGGATCACTACTTTATCGTCATGTCGGATTCCGTTTTCCTCAAGAAAACGGATGATGTCATTTTTTGTCAGCATTATTACCTCTTTGTCACAAAGAAACTGTTACACCATCTTTCCGTCGGCGACGGAGACTGCGATCTGCCATTCATCCTCATAGACGATGGTCCCGACGAAGTTGGTATATACCACATCATACGGACGGTTGTACACTGTGCAGATTTTCTCATTTCGCATCATCGTTATTCTGATTATAATATAAGAAAACCGCGGAGGATATATACTTGAAAGCTACAGTCGCCATGGATTCCTTTAAAGGTTCCCTCACCTCTTTAGAAGCAGGAAGTGCCGTAAGAGACGGCATCTTAAGTGCGTCTTCCGAACACGAAGTGACTGTCCTTCCTCTGGCCGACGGCGGGGAAGGAACCCTGGAAGCACTTGTCGAAGGACTGAACGGAGTCTACCGCTCCGAAGATGTCACCGGCCCGGATGGAAAGAAAGTAACTGCCCGATACGGCATCGTCCACGGAGACACAGCGATCATCGAGATGGCGCAGGCTTCCGGACTTACACTCGTAAAAGAAACCGATATCCTCACCGCAACGACATACGGCACCGGCGAACTGATCAAAGCTGCTCTTGATGAGGGCATTAGGAAGTTCATCATCGGCATCGGTGGAAGCGCCACCAATGACGGCGGAACAGGCATGCTCGAAGCCCTTGGCGTCAAGTTCATCGACGGAGCCCGAGGTGCCATCGGATTAAAAACATTGACTGCTATCGATATTTCTAATCTCGACAGCAGGATCAAAGAATCATCTTTCAAGGTCGCCTGCGATGTTAGAAACCCTCTCCTCGGTCCCAACGGCTGCAGTTTTATCTACGGTCCCCAGAAAGGCGCTTCAGAGGAGCAGATTAAAGAGATGGATATCTGGATGAGAACCTATGCAGAACTCACGAAAAAGATCCTCCCGGAAGCAGATCCGGACTTCCCCGGGAGCGGCGCTGCGGGCGGCATAGGATTTGCACTGAAATACTATCTTGGAGCAGAACTCGTTTCCGGTTCGAAGCTCGTTCTTGAAGTAACGCATCTCGAAGACTATATTCAAAAATCAGACATCCTGATCACGGGAGAAGGCCGGATCGACGGACAGAGCCTTTATGGAAAAGGCCCGGTCGAGGCGGCAAGACTTGCGAAGAAATATGAAAAAACAGCGATCGCATTTGCCGGATCGGAAGGACCCGATGCGATGCTGCTTCTCGAAGTTTTTGATTCGTATCACATACTTCCCGACGTAGAAAACTGTATGCGAAAAGATGTCGCGTACGAGAACTTAAAAGAAACCGTTCGCGAGTATTTCCTGCAATCTGATCCTGCGAAAAAGTAATGAACCTTTATTCCCCGTCGAATACTCTGGTCACTTCGATTTCACCGACGATGTGATCGTTAAACTCATCGAGTTCCTCAGAAGGGACCCACAGCTCTTCGTGCATAGATTTTCCAACCACATGCGTCTCATATTTTGAGACAAAGCTATCCTCCACCTCGAAGCGCGTTACATATCCCTTGTGATCGGAATTATAAACCGCATTCCACTTCGAGGCGATCTCGATCGCATATTCCTCATTAAGGACCGGATAGAAAATCGGCTGATCAGGAAGTCTGGGCGGAAATCTCTTATTCCCGCTCATCTCGATAAGCTTTAATTCTTCTGTTCCAACAGGTCTAAATAAATTCATATTCCGCTCATAAGTGACCCGGCGAGTACCACTGCGATACCGATCGCAATGACGAGAAAACCTTTCTTTCTCATCTGAGATACTGCCTTCGGGTTATCACGCTCTTCCTTCTTTGTAGACAGCTTCGGACAGATGACCTGGAAAAGTCCAAGCGCAATGATAATAATTCCGAAAATAACGTAATACATGATCCCAACCCTCCAAATAATATGTTTGCCATCCCCTGGAAACCATAATATCTGTTCGGGAAAGAATGCACAATACTTTTTCTAAGTGCTTTTACTCCATGCCGGTAAACAGGAAGTTTCCCGCTCTGGTCGTCTGATACGGAGTAAGTGCAAATCCTTTTCCGGAAAGCGCACATTCGATCATGGTCTTAGTAAGTCCGGGAACCGATTCATCCGAGAGCGCATCCTCGATCTTCATCCAGACGACTTCACTGTTCTCGTCTCCGTCAGATCTCGCGTCTCCCCCGACATATTCGGCAGCGAAGATCGCATACCAGTCCTTCGCACTGAACCGGATCCCCAGAAGTTTTCCGGCTTTCACGGCTATACCGGTCTCTTCCATATATTCACGCACCAGCGTCTCCTCCGGAGTCTCGCCGAACTTTACATATCCGCCGGGAATGATCAGCATTCCCTTTCCATTCCCGTACGTATGCCGCGCTAGGAGCACTTTCCCGTCGGAAATACACACACCGGCCACCGACTGCGTCCAATTCGTATTATTCATTTCTTCCTGTGTCATATCATTCTTCCTTCAAATTCAAAGCCAGGATCTCTCTGGTCGGCCAGAATGCGCAGAGATGTAGTCTGACGACTTTACTGACCATCGGCTGGAAACATTTAACGAATGTCGGAATTGCTGCCTGCACGACCTCCGGTTTATCGATCAGGATCGTCGTATGCGGAGTAAATGGATACTGCTGCGGGACGCCCATCTGACAGGCTTTCTGAAGCTTGTCCAGTTCCGGATTTCTTTCCGGC
>JAILHZ010000147.1 GCA_024695545.1 Clostridiales bacterium | reverse complement strand
TGATCCTGATCGACCTTATCTCTTTGATCCAGACGTTCACGAGTTCCGGGCGGTACAGCTAAGAACAGGCATTTGGGGGTGAGTGCTTTTGGAACGGAAAGAAAATAAACTGAACACATTAAGATCAAATCTATCCCTGATAAGCATCCGATTAGTCACATCCAACTACTTGTATATGCTCCCTACAGTGAGATTTATGGACCATGCGGCATGGGTGCCGTATGTCTACGATGATCCGGCGGATTATCTGAGTTACCTTGACGAATGATCCTGTAACCCCGCGGCCGGTGATGGATGCCGGATAATTATCTCAGCCTGGATAATTCTTTCTTTTGTGGATCAGTTTAGCACACATTTCAGCCATCTCTTCGGGAGTTTCCTGCATGCCCTCGCGGAACCATGTGTTGATGATGCTGACCAGCGCGCCTTCCTCGGCGATACGGATATACCGTTCTTTTCTGTCATTGGCCAGATTAAGAACATCCGTAAATGTATTGCGGTTGAAAAGATTCTCCGGAGTAAGCCCCGCATTCAAGAAAAGCCTGAATGACTCCTCATGCTCCTGAATGGTGCTGAAAAGCTTCAGACACCAGTCATATTCGGATTGTGATTTGCGCTCTTCCAGATTTAATTCCGTGATCCTTGCGATCAGGGCGCTGCCGATCTGCTTGAGCAGATCTTCCTTGCTCGTATAGTTTCTGTAAAATGCGGTACGGGAGACGCCGGCGCGCGTGACGAGTTCGGTGATGGAGATCTTGTTAAAATCTTTCTCGTTCATCAGATAGATGAGCGCTATACTCAGACTCTCACGTGTCACCAGATTAATCTGCCGGTTATTACCATAGCGGAATACATTGTCGATGTGAGCGCTTTCAGATACCGGTTTTTTTCTGTTCTTCCTTTTTCCTGTCACAGCTATGTGAAAACCTTCTTTCAAGATGTTGTACTAAACCGTGTTTACAAGTGTAACATCCTTTCTTTTATTGTATCGCACCTGCCCGATTTTTCAAGAAGCAGTAGGGGATGCCTTCATCGGAGAGAATAAAGACGGCCCGTGTCGGCGATGTGAAAAGCACTGTAACCGCAGATCCCCTCTTGTGCTTTTTGAGCGGCATGATATAATAAAAGAAAATATGTTCGGTTATCGCGGGGAAGGAGGAAATACAGATGCAGAGAAGCTATATTGCGATCGATCTGAAGTCCTTCTATGCCAGCGTAGAGTGCGTCGAGCGCGGGCTCGATCCGCTGAATACGAACCTCGTGGTCGCCGATCCGACAAGGACAGAGAAGACGATATGCCTTGCGGTTTCGCCGTCCCTTAAGAGTTATGGGATCCCCGGGCGGGCACGTCTTTTCGAAGTGATCCAGAAGGTCGAGCAGGTCAATCAGGAGCGGAAGTACAGGAGTCCCGATCAGTCTCTCCGCGCGAAGAGTTATTTCGGTTCTGAGTTAGTGAAGGACCCGTCACTTGCGGTTGACTTTATCATCGCGACACCGCAGATGGCGAAGTATATGCAGGTCAGTGCGAAGATCTATGAGACTTACCTGAAGTACGTGGCGCCCGAGGACATCTTCGCGTATTCGGTCGACGAAGTGTTTATCGATGCGACCGGTTATCTTAAGACCTATGACATGCCGGCCCATGATTTTGCGCGCATGCTCATCCAGGATGTGCTGAGGACCACGGGAATCACGGCTACGGCCGGCATCGGTACCAATATGTATCTTTGCAAGGTCGCGATGGATATCGAGGCGAAGCATATTCCCGCGGATAAGGACGGTGTGCGTATTGCGGAGCTTACTGAGCAGAAGTACAGGGAGTCTCTCTGGGACCATCAGCCGCTGACAGATTTCTGGCGTGTGGGACGTGGCATCGCCGCGCGGATCGAGAAACTCGGGATGCGCACGATGGGCGATATCGCGAGGTGTTCTCTGGATCGGAAGACCATCGGACTTCTTTATTCCGTGCTAGGCAAGAATGCCGAGCTTCTGATCGATCACGCATGGGGAATCGAGCCGACGACGATCGCAGATGTGAAGTCATATCAGCCGAAGAATAACAGTATATCGACAGGGCAGGTTCTGAAGGAACCGACCGACTATGCTACAACGAAGCTGATCGTGTGGGAGATGGCAGATGCTCTGTCGATGGACCTTGTGGAGAAGGGACTGGTCACAGATCAGATCGTGCTGACGATCGGCTATGACCGGACTTCACTCGAGAAAGTGAATAACTATCAGGGCGAAGTGAAGATGGACTATTACGGAAGACTCGTTCCGAAGCATGCGCACGGGTCGAAGAATCTGCAGGGACACACGTCTTCGACGAAGATCATCACAGAAGCGACGATGGAGCTTTTCGAGGGGATAATTGATACGACACTCTTTTCCCGAAGGATCGCGATCGCGGCCTGTAATGTCTATCCCGAGGGGCGCGTTCCCGAGAATAAGCAATACCGTCAGATGAGTATCTTTGATCTGGCATCTCCGGAGAAAGAAGCGAAGAGTCAAGCGAACGATCAGACGAAGAGTCAAGCGATGAACCAGGCGAAGAGTCGAGCAATGAACCAGGCGAAGAAGGACGATGCGTCCGTCAAGGAGCGCGCGCTTCAGGAAGCGATGCTGGAGATCAAGAAGAAGTACGGGAAGAATGCTGTCGTGAAGGTGAAGAACCTGAGTGCCGGCGGTACCGCAATTGAGCGTAATAATCAGATCGGCGGGCATAAAGCATGAGCAGATACGATGACATTATCCATATGAACCGTCCGCAGTATCCGGATCTGCCGCCGATGTCTATTCATGACCGTGCAGCGCAGTTTTCGCCGTTTGCCGCACTCGTCGGCTACGAGGATGCGGTCGCGGAGACCGAGCGGATTACCGACAGAAGAAGAGAGATGTCGGAAGAGGAGACCCGTGAACTGAATGAAGTGCTTTCGCGCCTCGCCGCAGGCTTTTCCGAGAACCCGAAGAATCACCCGCATGTCCATGTTCTGTACTTCATTCCGGATGAGAAGAAGTCCGGCGGCCGTTATGCCGAGAAGGAAGGACAGCTCCGCACGATCGACAGTTATCACAGGACGCTCGTATTCACTGACGGGGAGAGTATTTCTGTAGAATTCACATATCAAGTAAGGATGATTGAAGGTTAAGTCTAATAAGTGGCCTAATTGTGTCTGCAATTGGGCCAGCTATTAGACATTTGTGCCTGTGGTCTAATATGTGTCCTAACGAGGGGGGACGATTAGACCAGATGTCTGACATTTGCACCTGTGGTCTAATATGTGTCCTAATCAAGGGGCACAATTAGACAATATCTTAGACATATGCGGCTCTTGTCTAACAACCGTCCTAATGAGGATACTCAATCAGACCCGTCATCAGACACCCTGCCAGGCTTTGGTGAATCTGTGCAAATCCGCCACACTGTTTCCGTGAAATGTGACGAAATTGTGAATAAAGTTGTAAACAGTTATTGCTAAATCATGAACGACGTGATATATTCCGCGTGAGGGGATACTAGTCGCGTTTTTGGGGAGAACGCATTATTCTTTCTTTTGGGGGTGTTCTTACGTGAACGCGGTATCTTCTTTGAGACGCAGATTTTTAGGTCTTCTTTTAGTCATCACCACTGTTTTCAGCATCTTTCCGGCAACATCCGTAGGCGCGGCGGGCGAACAGCCTCTGGACGTCGATTTTTACGCGGCGACATACTTCCAGAATGACTTAAGCCTGGTGTATTACTGCAAGATCAATACACCTGGTGATTATAAGAACTTGAGACTGGATGTCTCTTTCCAGAAATTCTCAGGTGCTTCAGATTCCTACACCTGGGAGAACCGGGTGATTAAGGAGTATACCTATGACGCGGAAAAGGGCATGTACCGTTTCATGTTCAGAGGTATCAACGCGACTGAGATGGGAAGCACTCTGAAGACGACTCTCAAAACCGAGATCGGAAATCAGACATACGCCAGTTCCGAAAAGCAGTTCAGCATCAAGCAGTACGCGAAGCAGCTCCTCGAATCGAAGATGGGAAGCACGGCGAAGATCGATAAGCTTCTCTGTACGCTTCTTGTCGACATGCTGAACTACGGTTCCGCGGCGCAGAACTACTTC
>JAILHZ010000118.1 GCA_024695545.1 Clostridiales bacterium | reverse complement strand
GAAGAGTTCTCCAAAAGAGGACACGAGAAAGCGCGGGTGAGATCCGCTGATGCCGCAGTGAAAAAAGCTGTGGAGCATGAAGCTGCGCTCGAACGCAAGACTGCGAAAAAAGCCAGATCTACCGCAAAGCACCTTAAACCGGCAAATACAAAGAGCACTCCCGCGCGTACAAAGCGTGTCAGCACAAAAGAACTTTACGGCATCAAGAAAAGACACAAGGGTCTGATACCGCTTGTTGTCATATTCATTTTATTGCTTATTGTTTTCGGCGTTGAATATATGGCAATCTCTATCTATGACCAGGATACCGCCATGCTCGTGCGTGAGAACACTATAGAAGCGGGACAGACTGCAGACCTGGGTATGTATGTCAAAGGTGAGCCGGCTTTCCCTCAGTATGTATATTCCAATCTGGATTTTTCGACAGTAAATTACACTATCCCGCAGACCATAAGATTTACCGTAACTTTTTACGGCACCCATTTCCCCTGCGTTCTTGAGATCGTAGATACGACTGCGCCTGTCGCAGAGGGAATACCGCAGAAGTTTTATTCAACGGATCCGCTCCCTCCGGTCGAAGAATGCATTAAAGATGTTTACGATCTTAATGACACGATTGTTGAGTGGGAGGAGATCCCGGATTATACGTGGGGCGGATATTTCACCGCTAAGGCACGCATAACGGATGCTGCCGGAAATGTCACTATAGTTGATGTTCCGCTTACCGTAACAAGAGACATAAGACCGCCTGTCATAGAAGGTCCGGAAGACATCGAAGTCTTTATCGGTGACTCTATCTCTTATATGGAAAACGTCATCGTAACAGATGACCTTGATCCGAATCCGACTCTTGAAGTTGATACCAGCGGAGTTGTTTTCGACGAGGAAGGAACTTATGAAGTCATTTACAGGGCGCGCGATCTGACGGGCAATGTATCAGAGGTGTCGATCTGGCTTACTTTGAACGAGAAGCCTGACACATGGGTCGATCCTGAAATAGTTTATGAAGAAGCGCGCGATGTCCTGAACAGCATTACATGGGACGGCATGAGCGACATGGAAATGGCCATCCAGATCACATGGTGGGTCAGATACAATGTCCACTATGTTTCCGTCTGCGATGACACCAACTGGACGAGAGCTGCGTATGACGGATTAACAAAGCGTTCGGGCAACTGTTACGTTTTCGCGATGACCGCAAAGGCGCTTTTCGATGTTGCCGGAATAGAGAACATGATCATTATCAGAGACCCTTATATCTATAATCCGCACTTCTGGAATTACATCCAGATCGACGGTGAGTGGTATCACTGCGACTCTACTCCGAGAATGGGATATGACGGTTATTTCTTCATGTTGACTACAGATGAATTGAGTGACGTTTGGGAAGGCGGATGGAACGGGTATAATTTCGATGAGGACCTTTATCCGGAATCAGCTACGGACTCGGTCCAGTACATGATCAATTACGGAAGTCACAGCATAAGTGGGTAGTATGAATAACCAAAACGGCGGAACAAACAGACATCCTGAAGCGAGGCAGAATGCCCGCCCGGTGCAGAGAAGACCTGTTAATTCCGGAAGCGCACCTGTAAATCATCCGTCAGGACAAAGAAGGCCGCCTGTTCAAAATGCGGGAAGACCTGCTCCGCAGCGTCCCGTTCAGAAGCGACCTGTTCAGAAGCCGCAGAGTTTTCAGCGTAAGCCCCAGCCTGCCAAAGCGGCACCTTCGAAAAATGCCCGGCCGAATGCTCCTGTTAATGCAAACCGCACTTCGCCTAAAAAAGTACAGCAAAAGCCTGTAAAGGCTTCGAAAGGTCTCATCGGACTTCTTGTCGGCGCAGCTGTTATTCTCGTGCTTGTAGTGCTTGCTGCAGTAGTCATTAATTTCTATCAGAAAGAAACGGCACTTCTTAAAAACGAAGTAACGATAGAAGCGGGTACGGTAAGGCCTGATATCAGTATGTACTTCGACGGTGAACTGACTTTCCCGGAACTTATGAAGTGCAATCTGAATTTTGATGAGGTCAACATCAATCTTCCCCAGACGGTGAATTTCAACATAAATATCTACGGATTAAACTATCCGTGCAAGCTCTATATTGTCGATACGATTCCTCCGACAGGTGAGGGCGTA
>JAILHZ010000041.1 GCA_024695545.1 Clostridiales bacterium | reverse complement strand
GCGAAGTCATCAAGGATCTGATTAAATAAAGAGGGACTGTCGCTAAATCATTCGTTTCATAAAATAATCTCGCCCGATCTGAGAATGAGAAAGCGGATTGATATAAGACAAGAAAAATCCAAGGTTTTATATCAATGTTTTCCCACCTCGATTGATATAAACTTGCGTGAAACAGTGCTTTTATATCAATTTTCGGACCTTCTATTGATATAAAAGCACTTGTACTCGAGGTTTTATATCAACGCCCGGGCACTTCCTGCGGTCAAAACTGATATAAAAACAACTATTTTGGTCTTCTTATATCAATGGAGGGTTGAATTCATTGATATAAAACAGAATCAAAACACGTTCTTATATCAATGGGGTCCTCCAGCTCGTCCCCGGAACAAAAACCGGCGGTTGCAACTGTCAGTTGACACATTTCCAAGCCGGCTTGATGGCGTGCAATCGGAGACTTTGGTATATTCGGATCATCAAGAGCGTGCACATTGATCTTGAAAGACATCCAAACAGAATCGGAGGACGAAATCGTTCATCCCGTATCGGTTATAATGTTATAAGTGAGGTAAGGAAAATGATCCTGGCAGAGAAAATAGTACAAGAAAGAAAAAAGAACGGATGGTCGCAGGAAGACCTGGCGGACAAACTCGGCGTGTCCAGACAATCGGTCAGCAAGTGGGAGAGTGCCCAGTCTGTCCCGGACCTTCAGAGAATCCTTGAGATGAGCAATCTGTTCAATGTGAGTACGGACTACCTTCTGAAAGATGAAGTGGAAGAGCGTCCTTCCGAGCCGCTGTCTGAAGAATCGGGAAAAGAACTGCGCCGAGTGACCATGGAGGAGGCGAACAGTTTCCTTCAGGAAACCAGAAGTTTCGCCGGAAAGATCTCGATCGGATGCCTGATCTGCATCCTCTGTCCTGTTCCACTTCTCGTCATCATGGCATTACAGAAAGCCGGGACGATCCCTCTGGCGGAAGACCCGGCTGGAGGACTCGGGATCCTCATCCTTCTTGCGATGGTCGCTGTTTCACTCATATTCTTTATTCCGGCCGGCATAGCATATGCCAAGTGGGACTGGCTCGAGAACGAGATATTCGATACTGAATACGGTGTCGACGGACTGGTCAGGTCGAAGTCGGTAAAATTCAAAAGCACATTCGCCCGTGCGATTACCATGGGTACTATCATCATGATCATCGGGGTCATAGTATTTGTTGCCGGCGGGGTCATCGATGAGAAGAATGACGCTCTTCACATGAGCCTTTGCGGTCTGATGCTGGCAACGATTGCCGTCGGCGTTTTCATGATCGTTCATGCCGGCATTATCTCCGACGGATATTCCAAGCTCCTTCAGGAAGGCGATTACAGCAAGGAAGAAAAGAACAATACATTACTGAAGGCGATCACGCCTCTGTACTGGATGGTCGCTACAGCGATCTATCTCGGCTGGAGTTTCCTTTCCGGAAGATGGGACATCACCTGGATCGTATGGGCGATCGCCGGAGTCCTGTATGGCGGAATCAACGTTCTTCTTAAGACCCTTCACCAGAGTAAGACCAGATAATAAAGTCCGGTCATCAGAGTATCGTTTTGACATTAATATTCTGAGTAGTTACAATTAGTCCGAGGGCCGTAAGAAAGGAAACACAAATGAATAAGATCCTGGTGGTCGAGGATGAGCAGGCAATTGCCGATATGGTGAAGATGTGCCTTCGCAAGAACGGTTATCTTTGCGAAGCCGTGTATGATGGTATGGCGGCGACAAAGGCGATTGAGGAGAAGCACTATGATCTGATCCTGCTCGATGTAATGCTTCCCGATTATGACGGATATGAACTGATCGAGTACATCAAGGCGTACAGTACGCCGGTGATTTTCGTCACGGCAAAAACATCTGTCCCGGATAGAGTAAAGGGACTGAAACTCGGTGCGGAGGATTATATTACCAAGCCTTTCGATCTGGACGAACTTCTCGCCCGTGTTGAGACGGTCCTTCGCAGATTCCATAAGAGTGAAGAGATACTTGAAGAAGGAAAGATCCGGATCAATACTTCGGAGCATTCCGTGTTTTTGGATGGTCAGCCGGTCAGTCTTACGGTGAAAGAATATGAGCTGCTTCTGTATTTCGTTAGAAATAAAAACATAGCTTTATATCGTGAGAGGATCTTCGAGGAGGTCTGGCAGGAGCCGTATATGGGTAATACCCGGACCATCGATCTTCATGTGCAGCGGCTCAAGAAGAAACTTGATCTCGGCGATACGATCGAGACTGTCTATAAGGTCGGATATCGATTTAAGTCGGAGAAACGCTAATGAAACTGTCATTTAAATTCTTCCTGATGGCGTACATCGTTGTGCTTCTGGCGAGCAGTCTGGGCGGTGCGTTCCTGATCTTCCGTATTAACGATACGATCTGGGATGACCGTGTAGATCGTGTGCGTGCCGCGGTGGACAGTGCGGCCGACAGTTTCATGGACTTTGCTGACCTTTATTCCATGGAACTCACTCAGGACCAGAAAGACTCTTTTCTGCGGCAGATCCGGAGCAGTCTGTCAGGAATCATCTCAGATATTCGTTTTCTTTCTCCGGGAAGCGGAGAAGCAGATACCTCATATATCGATCTTCCGAAGGATAAGTATGCCGAAAAATACAGCGCTGTGACGGATGCGGAAAAGGGAGATGCTTTTCTTTTTGTCACGATCGTTCATCTTGATACGGATGTAGGCGGCTATTATCTTGAGATCTCTTCTGATTTTACTCAAATACGGGAGCAGAGTTACCGCTTCTGGACCTTCTATACCATTGCTGTCCTGGGCATTGCCATCTTAAGCGGCCTTTCCCTGTATTTCCTTACGGAGCGGGCCACGAAGCCGCTTAAGAGACTGACAGAGACCGTAGATGATATAGCCGGCGGAGATTACGGAAGAAAGATGGAGATCCGTTCTTCCGATGACGAAGAGATCCGCGCATTATCCGGAAGTGTGAATTCGATGTCGGATGCCATCGAGGAGAAGATCCGGACCATCTCCGATGAGCTTATGAAAAGAGATGCATTTGTATCCGATTTTACTCACGAGATGAAGACCCCGATGACAGCCATTATCGGCTATGCCCAGATGCTGAAATCCTATGACATGGATAAAGAGGAGAAAGACCAGGCCACCGATGCGATCCTTATGGAGTCGAAACGGCTCGAGCGTCTTTCACTTCAGCTTCTGGATCTGTATGTTTACCGCAACGAAGATGTGGAGATGGAGGAACTGGATCTTGATGTGATCGGGAGCGAACTTCAGACTGCGCTTCGTACACTTGAGAAGAAGTATCAGGTGGCATTCGAATGCGATCTTCCGAAGGAGACTGTCTCCGGAAACCGTGTCCTTCTGCTTTCCCTGTTTTCGAATCTTGCTGATAATGCGAGCAAAGCATCGGAGGCGGGTTCGGTGATCAGGATCGGTGGGACTCCGGAGGGGAACAGGATCAGATTCTATGTCGAAGATCACGGACGCGGTATCGCGAGAGAGAATCTCGATAAGATCACGGAACCTTTCTTCCGGGAAGACAAGTCCCGTTCGAGGAAACTGGGCGGGGCCGGTCTCGGATTGTCATTATGCAAAGAGATTGCCAGACTTCACGGAACGGAACTGCTCATTGAGAGTGAGCAGGGTAAAGGAACGACGGTGTCCTTCACGCTGCAGAAAGGAGGAGAGGAGTCATGAGAAAGACTTTACTTGTGTTTGCCCTTATCCTTCTGACATGCGGATGCATTCTGGTTCCGAGGATGATCAGCAGTGCGCGTCAAAAGAAGCTTCTCTCCGAAACTGAATACCGTGACCGGGACATGGGAGAACGTGAAACACTGACGAAGAAAACCGTCGCACAGCTTTACCGGGACAGGGAGATCGGCGTCGGGACGGATAATTCCCAACTGAATTCGAATAGTCCGGAGTATGGCGAAACGATTAGGAAGGGAAAAGAAATACTGGAAATGGTTTTCGGACAGGGAAGCCCTGCTACCCTGAAGTTTCAGTCTCTGTTAGATTGTTCCGGAATAGGAGCATACAGGAACAATACGCTGGTGATGATCGGAGATCACGCTGCTGCAGTCGGGGTCGTGAATATTGTGGCCAAGACGGATGATGGAGTGATGGAGATGGTTTTCGAAGAGAAGACGATGATCCTCCTCGACATGGTCTATTATTCTGCTGAAGGCAAGCCGGAAACAGTGCTTTCCACGGATGAACTGGAAGAAACAGTACGGACTTATTACGGGGACGGGTGCGGGTTCGATGAAGATCTCTATACGTTCCGTCAGATAGAGTCAGAAAAGAATGAATCATCCGGAAGCGAATTCAAATTCGGAATCAGCCGGACCCTGACGGATGAAGAAAAGAAAAACGAAATGGATAAAACAATCTGATACAACTCTGATACATCTTGATAGAAATTCAGATACAAGCCTCCCGTAAGATCAACTCAGATCTTGCGGGAGGTTTTTTTCAAAATCCAAATACGTCCCTCCGAAAAGAACCTCCTGCGGGACTGATTAATGAGAATCCAAACGATACGGAATATGAGGTGAAACCGATATGAAAAAAACAATGAACAAAAAGATGGTCGCGGCTGTATCTTCGATATATCTTGCCACTATGCTATCAGGGTGCTTTCCGAAAACCGGTCAGGCAAAAGAGTCTGTCATCGGAAGCGGCGATGCAGTTATGCTGCAGGGAGGCCAGGGAAACCCGGATGGCCAGACGGCCAACGGAGCATATCCGGATCCGGCTGATTTTCCTGCCAGTATACGAGACGAGAGTGTGCCGAATGTAGATGTCAGGGCCAGTATCCACATGCCGGAAGGAATCAACTACCAGTCAACGGTCAGTACATCCGAAGCAGCTTTGCGCCAATGGGATCAGGATGATATTATTTCGCAGATCGCGGGCGGAAGAACGGTAAAGAGTGATAATACTTTCGAGAATTCCGGTCCGGAAGATCTGACCCGTGTGTGCACCTTCGATGATGACAGTGACATCATTTTCTATTTGGATTCCGTAGAGTATTCAACAGTTCAGGAGAAGGATAAGGACTATGCCTCGTTCTTTGATTATTTTGGCCGGTATACGTCGCCGGAATCGATGGATAAGGAATTCGGCAATAGCAGTATTGAAGGACTGAATAAGGATGAGGCTATCCAAAGCGCAGAATCGATCTTGGATACAATGCGAATCCGTGACCTGGTCGGAGATCCGAAGATCCTCTCGATGGACTTCAATTCCATCAATGCAATTATTGATTTAGAAAAAACGGTGGATAAGACCGGAGATCCTGTCAGTCCCTGCACCAGTGAGGATGAAGTCTATGCACTGATCTATCCGGTCCGTTATCAGGGACTCAATCCACTGGGCTTCTGGGGTGGCGGAGAAAACGAGATGTTCAGTTCCGGTAAGGTGTACTTCATATATGGAAGAACAGGACTTGTGGCCTTCCATATAAGCGGAATCTGTGATATTGCTTCGCAAGGTCAGATGTCCTGCATTTATGCTCCCACTAAGGTCGTCAAATCGATCCAGGATGAATACGCCGACATCATATCAAATAAAACACTAATTATTAATCAGCTCCGTCTGACCTATATTCTCCGACAGGAAGATGGAAGTTCGAATATCGTCATGGAGCCGGTCTGGATCGTCCTCGGGAAAAGGATCACCACAGCCAAAACCGAAGGAGAAAAAGACAGTTACGGAACGTTTGTCATGCTGTACTCGGCTGTGACCGGTGAAAAGATAGAACTTAACTTTTATGGAGAGTGAAGATGGGAAAGATGATCAGACAAAGTGTGAGAAGGACATTTCTTTCTAAAAGTTTTTTCTTCTCTATGTTCGGTACAGTCATCTTGTGTTATTTCTGTGCCAGAGAGTTTTTCGATCCATCCTGCAGCTCGGTGTATGTGATCGACGTGATGCTGAATTTAGGCCTTCTTAAGAAAGTCCTGGTCTTCTTCGCAGCGGTTCCGGCAGTAACCTTGTACTGTCAGGATCAGAATTCCGGATTCATCCGTTCTATCGTGGTACGAAGCGGGATACGGAACTATACGCGATCGAGTTTCCTAGCCTGCGCAGTTTCCGGATTTGTTTCCCTGTTCTCCGGGTTAGTAATATTCTTCGGAATCGTCTCGGTATTCTGCCCCGTGAAGTCCTATGAAGCGGGCGGAATCTATGACGGGATCGCGCAATCTGTCCCGGTCCTGTATACGCTGATCGAGCTTTCTATTTTTTCGTTCTATTGCACGATGTGGACCATGGTAGGATTTGCCCTGAGCTCCGTGATCCCGAATAAATATGTGGCTCTTGGTTCGCCCCTGATCTTCGGGTATCTTCTCGAGGAATTGACAGATAAGTTCCCCACATATCTGAACCTGTACAGACTGAGTCACTGCAGTGATGTTTTTGCAAAGTCTGCCGCCACGGATTACCTCTATACGATCGGATTATTCCTTATGGTAATCGTGTTTTCCGAAGTGATGTTCTCGTACTTTGCAGGAAGGAGGAATCGAAATGAGATGGTGTAGGCCTGCCCGCTCTGTTGCGATGCAGAATATACGGAAATGGAAGAGTGACTATCGGGTTTGGATCGCGCTTCTTCTGGCGGCGATCATTGTCCACTCCCTGACCAAGGGACTGGGTGAATTTGTGGAACAGACGGGGGTAAAATCCTCACCGTGGATCTTCCCGTTTCTGTATATGAGATATTACAACAAACTGCTTCTGTTCTTCCCGCTTATTCTGATCTTCTGCAACGCACCGTTCTTTGATCAGAACCAGCTCTATGTCCTGGCAAGAGCGGGAAAGAGAAAGTGGTGCGCCGGGCAGCTTCTGTATATCTTTACGACTTCAGCTCTGTATTTCGCATACTTATTTCTGCTGTCGGTCATTTTGAATCTAAGGTATATCACATTTACTTCCGAGTGGGGAAAGGTCATGAATACGCTGGCCAAGACCAGAGCATCGCTCAACTACGGAATTGAATTCAGTGCGGAAGAAAACGTCATCCGACTGTTCTCCCCGATGTCGGCTGTGTGGTTTACATTCCTTTTCTCATGGATATCGGGAGTGATCCTTGGGCTCATTACATTCTTCCTGAACATGCGGATCCGTGGGACAGGTTCTTTTGCCGCATCATGCTTACTCGTATTCTCGGCGGTGGCTGCAAAAGATACGAAGTTCCTTCCGTTCTCCCCCATATCCTGGAGCACACTGAATTCGCTGCATCTTTCCGAAAGAGACAGAAAACCCGCATACGGATATGTCTGTTCTGTATATACCGTCATTACTATCGCACTGTTTCTAATTATCCTTCTTATGGTGAAGAAACATAACTTCGATCAGGAACTGAAAGAATAGCTTAAGAAAAAGGAGAGCCTGAAATGTCTATTGCAATTAAAGTAGAAAATGTGAATAAAAGATTCGGTGAGACGTCTGTACTGACGGACGTCTCCGTGGAACTGGAGAAAGGGAAAGTGCATGGTTTGATCGGTAGAAACGGAAGCGGGAAGACCATGCTGATGAAGTGTATCTGCGGGTTCGTGCCGGTGACATCCGGGACCATCTCGATCAACGGGAAAGTCATGAAAAAGAACTTCGACATCCCGGAGAATATCGGGGTGATCATCGAGACACCCGGCTTCCTTCCCGGATATACGGCATATCAGAACCTTCGTTTCCTCGCGGATATCAAGGGGAAGATCTCGAAGGAAAAGATCCGCAGCACTATCGAGAAAGTCGGACTCGATCCGAACAGTAACAAGCATGTCGGGAAGTATTCTCTCGGTATGCGCCAGCGTTTGGGCCTTGCCCAGGCGATCATGGAAGATCCGGATATCCTGATCCTCGATGAACCTATGAACGGTCTGGATAAAGACGGAGTCGTGGAGATGAGGAACTATCTACTGGATCTTAAAAAGTCCGGCAAGACGATCCTGATCGCATCCCACTCCGCGGAAGATATTGAAGTGTTATGTGATACTGTTCATGAGATGGACAAGGGGAGAATCCAGCCCATGATAAATAAATGAAACTAAAGTCATGAATAACCGTGAAAAACACATGAAGAATTTCAGTTCTTTATACTAATATAACGACACAAGTTCGCCTCCGTGCTATGATGAGCGCAGTTACGGTGATTTTTCCAGGTAAAAATATCACAAAAAATTTAATGCCGGCGGTTTGGGGTTATTGTCGGCAGAAAGGATGTAAAGATGAGGAAGCATGTTTATGTGCGCCGCATGCGGGAAAGACTTGTGTCGGTTCTTCTCTGTGTGGCAATGACAGGAAGCCTAATGCTTGGGGCGGCTTGGCACGGACCGCGGGTCAACGCGGACGAGGTACCTTCGATAAGTGAAAACTTCGAAGACTATGCCACGGAAGCAGATGTTAAGGGCGGAAAATTCGGCAATCCGACCTTTGAGCTTTCCGAGGACAAAGGTGCAGAAGGATCAAAGGCACTTATTGTTAAGGACAGAACTGATGGATATTTCGGATACAGTTTTAATCTGAGCGCTTTTATCGGCAACAAGGTTTCGATCAAGGCCAAGATCGCTGCTGTTGATTCAGCGGATCAGGAAGCCGAGAAGTCTTTTACGGCAACCGTTGCCAAGAGCATTTATGAGGTTGCAGACCAGCAGTATGCAAATCTCGGTTCGGTGACTTGCACTGCGGATTATGATTATCAGGAACTGGATATCACAGCCGATATCGAAGAGGCATGTACAGCATGCGTTCTTTATATCGAAGG
>JAILHZ010000084.1 GCA_024695545.1 Clostridiales bacterium | reverse complement strand
GACCACAGACCGGTACGCCCGTCATCGATACCCGGAATGTCCGTGTTTGAGACAGAAAAGCCTTCTGAGCGGAAGGCAGAGAGACTTTCTCCGATCCCGGATGAGAAGAGAGCGGAATCCCCGAAATTCAAACGGTTTGCGGACTACAGTCTGATCGATCGCAATATGCATGTGAATAATACTCATTATGTCGCTTGGAGTGAGGATGCATGTTATTCCCGGATCCCGCGGGAGAATAGTATCCGTGAGCTGACGATCAACTACTCTTCAGAGGTTCATCCCGGTGAGGAAGTTCAGCTGTTCTGCTGTAAAGAAGATGACGTGATCCTTGTTGACGGAATCGAAGTTATCAGCGGACGACACGTGTTTACGACGAGGATCGTATCTTCGGCGGAATGACAAATGATTTGCGGGTTTATCAATATGATTTTATAAGGTACAATGTATTCGCATAACACGCGGAGGGCAGCGAAATGATAGAGATATCGAACCTGGTTAAGTTTTATGGCGATAAAAAAGCACTCGGAGGAGTGTCTTTTACTGTGGAGCAGGGGGAGATCCTCGGATTCCTGGGACCGAACGGTGCCGGTAAATCCACCACAATGAATATCATCACCGGATATCTTTCTGCAACGAGCGGAAAAGTGACAATCAACGGCTACGACATTCTCGAGCAGCCTGAACTGGCCAAGAAGAACATCGGTTATCTTCCGGAGCAGCCGCCGCTTTTCCTGGATATGACGGTGTACGAATACCTCGATTATATCAGTGATCTGAAGAAAGTCCCGAGAGATGTAAAGAAAAAGCAGATCTCTGAAGTTATGAAGATGGTCCATATCGGTAATGTTTCCGGAAGACTGATCCATAACCTGTCTAAGGGTTACCGCCAGCGTGTCGGTATTGCCCAGACACTTATCGGCAATCCGGAAGTAATTATCCTCGATGAGCCTACCGTCGGTCTTGACCCGAATCAGGTCATCGAGATCCGTAAATTGATAGCTCAGCTTTCCAAGAACCATACGATCATCTTCAGCTCGCATATCCTCTCAGAGGTACAGGCGATCTGTGACCGTGTAATCATCATTAATAACGGAAAACTGGTGGCGGATGCTCCGACAATTGAGCTTTCTGCCAATGTGGAAGGAAATTCCCACTATTTACTTACAGTTGAGGGTTCGTTTAATTCTGTACAGATGCCGCTCCGTGCAGTTCCCGGAGTTAAATCCGTGGCTTCCCTGTCGGAGAAAAACGGCCTTTTGCAGCTGGATATTACGGCGGATGGCTCTCTGGATGTCAGAAAGTCGATCTTTTTCGCTTTGGCGAGGATCAATGTCCCTATCCTCGAATTCCGGTCGATGGCACCATCGCTGGAAGACGTCTTCAAGAATATTACTTCATCAAAGAAATGAGGAGAAGAAGATATGTTTGCAGTCTTTAAACGAGAATTTCTATCCTATTTCCGAAACCCTGTCGGCTGGGTCGCGATCTGTCTCATGGGTATCATCAGCGGTTACTATTTCACGGGAATGATCACGGCGACCTTTGCCTATGTTAATATTCAGCTGGAGATCGACTTCCTTCGTACCTATTTCATCATCCTGATCCCGATCATCACTATGAGATTGTTCGCGGAAGAGAAGAGAAACGGTACGGATGTGCTTCTTTATACCATGCCTTTTTCCATGAAAGAGGCCGTATTCGGCAAGTTTCTCGCTGCGTTTTCACTTCAGTGCCTGATGCTGATCTGTGTATTCAGCCATATGATCATTACGGTCATTCTTTCCGGATATATCAGCAGCGCAACCTGGGGTGCGATCATCGGATATCTTGTACTGGCCGCACTTTTTATCTCAATCGGTATGCTGACATCGGCGATGACAGAGAATCAGATCATGTCTGCCGTTTTCTGCTTTGTGATCCTGCTTTTCTTAAATATGCTTTCTTCAATCGCGACATCATTCTCTACTCTGGTAAAGAATGTATTGAAATACACAGGTCTTTTCCACCTGTCGGATTCAGCGATTTATAGTGTGGGAGAGAATATCCGCAAAGCGATCGTATGGTTCGATCCTTTTGACCGGACAAGCTGCTATACTTCAGGCGTGTTTAAAATCGTTCCGATCATTTTCTGCCTGAGCTTTACGTTCGTATTCATCTATATCACTTACCGCGTTCTCGAAAAGAAACGCTGGAGTCAGAGCTGAGAGGGGGGATACGTATATGGCAAAGAAAACCGCAACTGAAAGCATCCTCCGCGAGAAGCCGGGCAAGGCGCCAAAGGTAAAAGTAACCAGCGATAAGCGCTTTAAGTCCCTAAAATCCATTTCGATCATCTCGGTCGTGCTGGTCATCGCGATCTGTATCGTACTGAACCTGATCCTCGATATTACTCTGGATAAGAAACTGACTTATGATACGACCTCCATGAAGGCGTATTCCGTAAGCTCCGTAACATCGCAGTATCTGAAGACGCTGGACAAGAAAGTCGAGATCATCGGCCTTTTTGACAGAAATGATACGTCCATCGAATGGAGAGATTATTTCCTGCCGCTGATCGATGATTATGAGGCAGAGGCGAATGGCAAGATCGAAGTGAAGTATGTTGATCCGGATAAGGATCCTTTCATTATTAATCAGCTGGATCCTGAGAATATTTATTCTCTGCAGAAGAACACATATGTTGTGAAGAGTGGCGATATGCTTGCCGTTGTCTATCCGTATCTCTGCTTTGAATATGATGCGGACATGCAGCAGTATTACGGCGCAAATCTTCCGGTCACAAATAAGATCGAGGAGACGTTTACCGTTAATATCGTCTATGTTACTTCCGGACGTCCTCTTCACGCATACTATCTTGCCGGTCATGAAAGCCCGACACATAACAGCCTCGACAGTATGATGAAGACGCTTGGTTTCGTAACGTCTGATCTGAATCTTAAGAGCTCCGGAGCTTCTGTGCCGAATGACTGTGAGCTTCTGATCATTAATTCTCCGAAAACGGATCTTTCTCTTTCGGAAAAAGAACTGATCAAGACATATCTGGATAATTCAGGCAAAGTTCTTGTGATAAATGATTTTAATGAGAATAAGATGACTGAGTTTACGAATCTGAATGAAGTGACACGCCGAATGGGTGTTACCCTCGAGCAGGGACTGGTCCGTGAGAATAATGCTGACCAGCTTATGGATGTGTCGGATCCGTACAGATTTATAGCCAAAGTGGACAGCACCTATGCGAAGCATATTTCTGTGCCGAATGTATATTCTGTTGAGATGTGCCGTTATCTCAAGGTCGTCACCGACAGACCGTCGAACATTTATGTATCTCCGCTGGTGGTCACTTCCGAATCTGCTTCAGTGGAATTCCAGAATTCCCAGATCGATGCGAATATTGCTTCCGGTACATATCCGGTTATCCTGCAGTGTGTGGATGATTCCACTCCCGAGATGTCGTGCATGATCGTGATCGGTACATCCGCGTTTACATCCGACAGTTATTATTCTTCCCGGTCTTTGGATGACTATAACGCGATATTTATGAAGCAGATGCTCCATGATATCTGCCCGGTAGAATATGAACTTCTGATTCCGCAGAGAAAGATCCCGAGTTACATGATTGAGAAGCCGCTTTCTTCGTCTTCTGCTACAGCATGGTCGGTTGTCGTTATGACGGTGATCCCGCTGACATGTCTGGCATGCGGTATCTTCGTATATCAGAGAAGACGTCATCTGTAAGGAGCTGCGCTATGAAGGAAAAGAAAAAACTCATAGCTCTGGCCGGTGTTTTTGCAGCGCTTCTGGTAATCCTTCTGGGAGTTCTGATCGCTAAGTATGTCGAGAAGAAGAAACTGGATAAAGAAGCGGATACGCAGATATGCGCCTTGTGCAGACGTGACGATCTTAAGTCGCTTACGGTCTTTGGACCGAATGAGGCATCTACCAAGATCCTTTTCGATTCCGAGCAGAAGGTCTCAAGTATCAATAACAACGGTAATGAGTTCCCCGGGAATATGCTGAATCTGTCGGAAGTAGACTCTTTCATCGGACAGATCCTGCATTTTTCCATTGATAAGAGTTTTGATGCTCCGTCACAGGACCTTTCCGCATACGGACTTTCTTCTCCTAATTTCAGGGTCTCTGCGGAAAAAAAGGACGGATCTAAAGTGGAACTCCTTTTTGGTGATCTGGTTCCGGAAAAGAACGGGATCTATGCCATGGTGGAAGGGGAGAATACCGTAATTGTCGCGCCTTATACCATCTATAAGATCCTGAATGTCCGTTTTGAGACGTATCTTAATCAGGTGATCCTTTCTCTTGAGAGATATGATGTGGAAGAGATATCCTGTGAGCGTGCTTCCGATAAAGACCGCTGGGTTGTAAGACCTCTGGAAGATTACGATAACGGTATCTTCATTGAGCCAAGATACAGAGTCATATATCCGATGGACAGGGAACCGAGAGATGAGATGTATACTCTCTTATCCACGATCCTTCAATTCAAGGTATCACAGTATGTTCCGATTGCCCGGGAGGATATGGCCGCTTACGGTCTGGATAATCCGGAGTACTCGATTACGATCCGTCTTCGTTCGGGAGAGGTGATCACGATAAACCTTTCTATAGAACTCGGCGGATATTATTACGGTACATGTTCCGGTAATCCATATACGTTCCGTGTCGATGTGCAGAATCTTCCGGGATTGAGCAAGAAGTCTTTTGAACTTATTGATTCTTATGTGATCCACGGATATCTGGATGACGATGTTTCGATGGTGCAGGCAACGATTAAGGATAAATCTTTTGTATTGGAATGCCGGATGAATCCTGATTCCACCTTTGAAAGCGAGGATACGATGCTTCAGCTGGATAAGAGAAATGCGAAAGTGTACACATCCGGCGGAGACTGCTATGGGCTCCTGCTGTTTGGTTCGATCTTTAATATGCCGGTATCCCGTGTTGATTACGATGCCAAGCCGGAATTGAAGAATCCGGAAGCAACATTCTTCGTGACAAGGACCAGCGGAGAGACTACGGCACTCGCGCTTGTTCCTCTGGGAGACAATGAATTCTACTGCTTCATCAATAACTACTATAGTGGATTTATTGTAGACAGAAGCGTATTATATAAAGATAATGGTTACGTGATGTCTGATTTCGGTGTATGGGATGCATATTGCCTTGCCGCAGAAGCCATCGATAACAAAGACAAAACCAATATCTACGACCGTCCTTAAGTGAGAACAGGAAATGCCGGAAAAAGCAAAGCGAAACGAAACGAAACAGAAGCCGAAGAGGAAGTTTACGCATAGGTATGCGACACCGATTCTGGTGGTATTGTGTATCCTTCTTGCTGTAGTGTCGATCGTACTGGTGTATATGATCCGTAATCATGAGTCGGCGAAGAGCGGTGCGAAGGAACAGCTCCGTCTCTCTGCAATCGCAGGTTTTGACTGTGAATACTCGGAAGCACAGCAAATCTATCCCTTTCAGAACGGCCTTCTGAAAGTCTCGAATAAACGTGTCGCGTATCTTTCCATCTCAGGAAATGAAATCTTCAGTGAAGAACTCGAGATGAGCAGCCCCGTATGTATTAAGAGTGGTCCTTATGCCATGGTCGCGGATACAGAAGGATTCCTCTGTGCGCTCTTTTCCGAACAGGGAATGGTCTATAAGACGCATATGACAGGAAAGATCGGAAACTTCGCGCTTGCGCCATCCGGCCTTTCAGCACTGATCATCGAGGACGGCGACTCTTTCGGCTGTGTCTATATCATGGAGAAGGACAGTTCTTTTCTCGCAAAGTGGTCGTCCTTTGAGTCGGGTTATCCGATCTCTCTGGCATTTGCGCCGGATGAGAGCTCACTGTCGGTATCTCTTGTAGATACGGACGGATCCCAGATGATCCCTCATGTAAAACAGTTCTCAATTCCTAAGGACCGCACAAGCGCCCGTCCTTCCGAGAATGCATTTTTTACACCGCTCGTTACGGACAGTATGCCGCTTCTGGCGTATCTGAGTAATGAACGTGTTGCCGTTGCAGGCATCAGTGATGTGTCAATTATCGGAAACGGGAAGTGTGAGGCGGTTTCCCCGGCGTTCCCGTGTGTAACCAGTATTCTCTCTTTTGAGGGAGGATATGGTGTTGTTTATTCGGATGGCATCGATCAGCCGCTCCGTCTGGCAACATTTAACAGCAATGGAAGCAAGATCGGAGAGATCTCTCTCGGAAATGAAGTGCTCGGAACTGATGTCTCCGGATCCTCTGCGCTCTTTGCCGTAGATGAGAAGATCGTGCTTGTAGATATGGATAAAGCGAAGGTCAGTTCCACGATCAATGTCGATGAGCCGGTTCTCCGTGTCTCTTTCTTCGGATCGAAAAATATCTGTGTAGTAACGAATGCCGGTGTTCGCGAGATCACTATCTAACCTTTCGGAGGCGGTATGGAAACTGAATTGAAGCTTTCTTTTCCGGATCGCGAGTCATTATATTCCGCATGTGATGCAGCTTGGTTTCTCCAGGCCGTGGAGATCCGTGAAGAAAAAACGGAAGACTACGAGAATTTCTATCTGGATACCAAAGACCGCGCACTCGAAGGTACCGGAAACTCACTTCGCATCCGCCATGTGCTGGGATCAGACTATATTCATACAGTAAAAGCTTCCCGTGTCAGTTTGCCTGCCGGGTCTGCTTCGGATGTAAATACCGGGCTGACTTCGAGATGTGAGTGGAATGTCAGCACTGACCGTCCGGAGTTTGACATTGCTTATTTTCTTAAGAAATCGAAAAATGCGCAGGATCCCTATGAGATCCTGGCGTCTATACTGGTCCCGTTATCGGGCCGTGACCTGATCGCCATATGTAAGACGGAGTTTACAAGACACACGATCACGGTGGTATTTAAGGGAAGCGAGATGGAGATCTGTCTGGATACGGGTAAATGCATCGCGCTTGACCGCTCAGTTCCGATCTGTGAGATGGAGATCGAACTGATCAGCGGAGAGATCACCGCTGTGTCGGATCTCGGGCTCCTGATTAAGGAACATACTTCCTGTAAGCCTTTGGCCGTATCGAAACTGGCCCGCTGTCTGAGTCTTCTGAAGGAGAACGACAATGGATAAGCGCGATCAGACAATTCCGGATCTTCTCGTGATCGGTGCCGGCGCGTCCGGCATGACGGCTGCCATTGCTTTTCAGAACAAACTTCTCTCAGAAGGAAAACCGCTTGGCAGAGTCGTGATCCTTGAGAAGAATGAGCGCGTGGGAAAGAAGGTGCTGACGACCGGCAACGGACGCTGCAATCTTTCTAATAAGGACATGTCTCTATCCCATTTTCACAGCCATAGCTCGGATTTTCCGGGAAAAGTACTGTCATTGGTCACTCCGCTTGACTGTCTCGCGTTTCTCGAGGAGATCGGAATCGTTACAGCTGCTGAAGGGGATAAGCTTTTCCCGATGAGTAAGACCGCATCATCCGTGGTCGATTGCTTCCGTTACAGAATGGATGAACTGAAGATCGAGACTGTTGAGAACGCTGTCGTGACAGAGATCGTCAGCGACGGGACCCTGAAAGTGGTCTGTGAAGACCAGAGGGAGTTTTCTGCAAGAAAGATCATTATTGCCACAGGCGGTGCATGTGCCGCATATACCGGAAGTTCAGGTGACGGATACCGTTGGCTCCATGATTTCGGGCATAAGGTCTATGCGCCGAAACCTTCAATCGTCCAGCTTCTTACTGAGAATTCCGTGACAAAAGCACTATCGGGGCTTCGTCTGGATGCGGATGTGTCTCTGATATGCGACGGGCATGTGATCGCTTCCCAGTACGGGGAAGTGCTTTTCACAGATTACGGTCTGTCCGGGCCGGCGGTGTTTCAGGTTTCGGGAGAGGTGTCCCGCCGCATGAAGAAAGACCGCCTTCCGGTTCCGATGAAAGTGTCGCTCCGGCTCTTTGATGAAGAGACTCTTTCCTGTATCCGCGGAGAACTGGAGTTGCGCAGAGAAAGTTTTTCTTCGCGCACGATCGATCAGCTTCTGCTGTCGATACTGCCGCAGAAGATCGGCGTCATGCTTGTAAAAAGCGCGCTGGAGCGCCCGATGGGCCTTCCTGTATCTGCGCTTTCGGATGCGGATATAAATAGAATACTGAATACGATGCGATCCTGGAATTTCCAGGTGCTGGGTACGCGTTCACTTGAGTATGCTCAGACCACGATCGGCGGCGCGGACTGTGATGAATTTTCATTCGATACGCTCGAATCTTCTAAAGTGGAAGGGCTTTTTGCGTGCGGGGAAGTACTTGATGTAGATGGTGACTGCGGCGGATATAACCTGACATGGGCGTTTTCATCAGGAATACTGGCCGGACGTTCGGCGGCAGAACAGATCCTTTCTGAATCGGAGGCTTAGGATGCAGACAGATTTCCGCCTTGCGATTCCACTCAAAGTATATGAGAATTTCCCGAAGATACGGTCACCGTATACGGATGACCGGGATGTCCGTGCGTATTTTGAAAAGAAGTCCCATAAGAGACTTCCGAAATACTGCCGTTTCCTGAAAAAATCGATCGATGCGCGGCATAAGGACGATATCCGTATAGTGGTGCAGGCGAGATTTCAGGATGAGGATTTCCGACAGGAAATAGAAGATCCTGCGCTTCTTGATTTCCGGATCGGACCGGAAATCGGAAAGAAAAGAGTCGTTGTCTGTGGATGTGGCCCGGCAGGGCTCTTTGCGGCGGCAACGCTTGCAGAAGCAGGACTTAAGCCGATCCTTCTGGAACGCGGCAGGGATGTCGATACGAGAACGGCTGACATCAAGCGCCTCAAAGAAGAGAGCGTGCTGGATATCTGTTCGAACGTGCAGTTCGGCGAGGGAGGTGCAGGTACTTTTTCCGACGGAAAACTCTTCAGCGGAGTTTCCGACCCGAGGAGAAATCTCGTTCTTTCCACCTTTGTGAAGTACGGTGCGCCGAAAACGATTCTTTATGATGCGCATCCACATATCGGAACGGATTATCTTCGAAAAGTCATCCGGAATATGCGTGAGGATCTCCGGGCTTCCGGGGTACAGGTGCTTTTCGAAAGGAAACTCAGTGATATCTGCGTAGAGGACGGGAAGCTGAAGTCGGTCACACATGTGTCGTCTTATCACGGTGATGATCCGGTCGTGATCCCCTGTGATGCGCTGGTGCTGGCGATCGGACACAGCGCGAGAGATACCTTCTACATGCTTTCCGAGCGTGGAGTAAATCTTGAGCAGAAGCCCTTCGCGGTAGGCGTCAGGATCGAACATCTCCAGAAAGAGATCGACCGTTCCCAGTTCGGGGAGTGCTTTGAGAGCGAGATCCTGCATCCGGCAAATTATAAGGTCGTTACGGCAACCTCTACAGGCAGGAAACTGTATTCGTTCTGCATGTGCCCGGGAGGAGAGGTCGTATGCGGATCTTCCGAAGAGAACGGGGTCGTCACCAATGGTATGAGCGAATATGCCCGTTCCCGCGATAATGCCAACTCGGCGATGCTTGTCGGCGTGGACTGCGCGGATTTCGGAAGCGGGGACTGGGACGCGGGGATCAGGTTCCAGCAGAGATTAGAAAAACTGGCCTTTGAAAAAGGCTGCGGCGGATATTATGCTCCTGCGCAGAAGGTCTCTGACTTTCATGCGCACAGGAAGACCACGGAATGGGGAAGGATCCGGCCTTCGTATATGCCGGGAGTGACCATGGCTGATCTCTGGGAAGTCCTTCCGGAAGCAGTTGCTAAGACCCTTGATGAGGGACTTGCGCTTCTGGATAAGAAGATCCGCGGGTTTGATGATCCTGACGCGGTCATCACGGCGGTGGAGACGAGAAGTTCGTCGCCGGTACGTATACGACGGGATGAAAACGGTGAGAGCCTTGCTGTTTCGGGCATTTACCCGACCGGAGAAGGAGCCGGATATGCCGGCGGCATCATGAGCTCTGCCATCGACGGCATACGGCAGGCGGAAGTGCTTTTGCATAAGCTATTTTCCTGAGTATATGGTAAAATAGTTGTGTCAATCTCGGAGATAAGGACACAATGCTATGGAAGTTACGATTTTAGGCTGCAGCGGCGGCTATCCGGGCCCCGGTCAGGCAGCATCCGGTTATCTTTTAACGATCAACGATAAGAAAGTACTGATCGATTGCGGAAGCGGCGTTTTCTCCAATCTTCAGCTTCATGTGCCTTTGAACGGCCTTGATGCCATTCTTATCTCCCATCTGCATGCCGACCACTATAGTGATCTGATGGTGATGCGCTATGCGATCGATATGAATGCCAAGCACGGAATGGAATTCCGGAATGTTCCGATTTTTGCGCCGAAGACACCGGAAGGTGTGATCCATTCTCTTACGAATGACTGGGGATATAAGATCGGATATATCGGACATGAGTCCGAGCTTCCGCTCTTTGGTGCGAAAGCGAAGTTCTTCCGTACTAACCATCCGGTTGAATGCTACGGAATCCGCGTTGAACACGAAGGAAAAGTATTCGTCTATACTGCGGATGCTTCTGTGGATACGCTCTTTGCCGGTTATCTCGATGACGCTGATCTGGCGATCATGGATTGTGGTGAGATTGAGTCGGCAAGACGTCCGAATATGCTTCACCTGACTCCGAAAGAGTGTTATTCCTGTGCCAAGGCACTTCGAATCAAGAAGACGATCCTTTCGCATCTGGTTCCGTTCTATGACAGAGAAGACGTGGAACTCGAGGCGAGAGCCTGCGGAGACTGGGACTTCGAACTGGCCCAGATCAATAAAACATATCGTATATAAATCAAAGGAGAAACACATATGAGCACAGAAAAAGATAAGAATAAGGCAGTTATTACCGTCGTCGGATGTGATGCAGTCGGCATCATCGCGAAGATCTCGGCGCTTCTCGCGGATGAGGGCGTGAATATCAACGATATCACTCAGACGATCCTGGACGATATCTTTACCATGATCATGCTCGTTGACCTCAAGGCCGCGAAGTCCGATATGAAAGCACTGTCCGAGAAACTCGACAAAGTCGGTGAGGAGATCGGCGTATCTATCCGCATTCAGCATACTGACCTTTTCTATGCGATGCACCGTATTTGATTCCAGAAGATAAGCAGGTAGTTTGATATATGATCACAGATTTTGAAGTATTAGAGACCGTCCGGATGTTCCAGGAGCAGCATCTGGATGTAAGAACCATTACCATGGGTATCAGTCTTATGGACTGTGCTGCGGATACGCCGGAGAAGTCCTGTCAGAAGATCTACGACAAGATCACGCGTTATGCGAAGGATCTCGTAAAAGTCGGTGAGGAGATCACTGAGAAGTACAGAGTACCGATCGTCAATAAGCGTATCTCCGTAACTCCTATTTCTATCGTGGCGGCAGCATCCGGAGCTAAGGATTACACCATGTTCGCAAAGACCCTCGACCGTGCGGCAAAGGAGTGCGGCGTAAACTTTATCGGAGGATTCTCCGCGATGGTTCAGAAGGGATATACGATTTCCGACAAGCGTCTGATCGATTCGATCCCTGAGGCACTTTCCGTTACGGATAATGTATGTTCTTCTATCAACCTTGCGTCCACGCGTTCCGGTATTAACATGGATGCGGTCCGCGATATGGGTGAGATCATTAAGCAGACTGCAGAGTCGACGAAAGACAGAGATGCGCTCGGATGTGCGAAACTCGTCGTATTTGCCAATGCTCCGGAAGATAACCCGTTCATGGCCGGTGCTTTCTTAGGACCCGGCGAACCGGAATGTGTTATTAACGTCGGCATTTCCGGTCCCGGTGTTATCAAGGCGGCTCTTGAGACAGTTAAGGGAGAAGACCTTGGTGTTGTTGCCGAGACGATCAAGAAGGCAGCCTTTAAGATCACCCGAGTAGGTGAACTGGTTGCACGCGAAGCATCCCAGAGACTCAATGTTCCGTTCGGAATTATCGACCTTTCTCTTGCTCCGACACCGGCTGTCGGTGACTCGGTCGGCCGTATCCTCGAAGAATTCGGTCTTGAGCACTGCGGTGCATGGGGAACGACAGCGGCACTTGCGATGCTGAACGATGCCGTCAAGAAGGGCGGAACCATGGCAAGTTCCTTTGTCGGCGGACTTTCCGGTGCTTTTATCCCGGTATCCGAGGACGAAGGTATGATCGAGGTTGCAGAGAAAGGCTTCCTGCGCCTTGAGAAACTCGAAGCGATGACATGTGTCTGCTCCGTAGGTCTGGATATGATCGCGATCCCGGGTGATACTCCGGCATCCACGATCTCCGGTATCATTGCGGATGAAATGGCACTCGGTACATTTAACAATAAGACTACGGCGGTACGTGTAATTCCTGTTCCAGGCAAAAAGGTCGGAGATCAGGTCGAGTTCGGCGGACTGCTCGGATATGCACCGATCATGGAAGTAAATACAGCTTCGTCGGAGGCGTTCATCTCCAGAGGAGGACGTATTCCGGCGCCGATCCACAGTATGCGTAACTGATCTGATTTGTTTCTGAAATGAGAAGACAGCGTTTGACGAAAAAACTGATAATTGGCACCCTTTCTTTGGAACTGCTGATGCTGGTTGTTTTGATTGTTTGTCTTGCGCTGTTTTCATCTTCAGACGATCAGAAGAATCTGCTTTTCCGTACGTTCCAATCTTCTGATTTCATTCATTTGAAGTCTTCGGAAGATAACCTCTCGTTAGACGGCGCAGTGCCTTTGACATCTGACGGTTCATCGCTATTTACTTTGAGCGGTGAGTCGGTCAAGGCTGTTACCAGACCTTTTTCACTTCCTGCCGGGAACTATGTGGTTTCTGTAAGGTACACCTGTCATGAGAATGTCAATCTCGTCTTCCTTTACTCGAAGTCTCTGTCCCAGAATAGTGTTGAGAATGCGGATCAGGCGGTAAGACCGGATTACCGGTCTAACAGCCTCAGTTTCGGATTTACTCTTCCGTCACAGGTGGATGATCTGATGCTGTGCTTTACCTGTGATGAGACTGAAGGATTTTCAGTACTTCAAGTGGAAGTTAATGAGGTATCTGTATCAGCTCCGATGACTGTCCGCCTTGTTGCCTCTGCGCTGATCTGGGCATTCTTCTGCGCGGTATTTGATCTGATACTTTATCTTTTTATCTGTTATCCGGAGAGAAGAAAACACTACATTATTCTGATGGGAGCTGCGATATTTGCTTCACTGCCTGTTCTGATTCCGTCTTCCTATCTCCGCTGCGCAGATGATCTGCCGTTCCATATCCTTAGGGTATTTGGCATCAGAGACGGCTTCACGCATGGCGTTCCTTGGGTCAAGCTTCAGAGAAACTGGTATAACGGTTATGGTTATATTGTCGGCGCATGCTATGGGGATCTGCTCCTTTATATTCCTGCTCTCGCAAGCGCAGCAGGATTGAGCATGAATCTTTGTTACCGGCTTTTCGTCCTGTTTGTGAATGGATTAACTGCGGCCTCCGCGTACTATTGTTTCAGCAGGATGTTCGGCAGAAGACCGGCAATAGCGGGAAGTGTCGTATATGTATTTCTGATATACAGGATCACTGATATCTATCACCGGGCGGCTGTCGGTGAGTATTGCGCGATTGCTTTTCTGCCGTTTATCGCCTTAGCGGTTTATCTGCTGTATAAGGATCAGTATCTGAAATCGACTTGGATGTTTGTGGTCGGTTTTACCGGAGTCGTAAATACGCACACAGGATCGATGGCGATGCTTCTTTCAGTTCTCGTGGTGTACATGCTCATCGATTTCAGAAGGACATTTGTCGCCGCACGCATCCGTTCCATTGTGATTTCCGCCTGTGCGGTTCTTCTTGTGAATCTGTCTTTTATTGTTCCGTTTATTGATATGGTATCCGGAAACAAGCTGAGAGTTATGGAAGAAAACGACTATGCCATGATCAGTAAGAGCGGCCTGGCGTTTAATTCGTTCTATCATGAATCCGGAAAACTGAATTACTTTTTCCTCGGCGCGCTCTATGTTCTTGCATTACTTTTAGTGGCATCGCAGTTTGTCCTGCCGAAGATATTGAGATCCGGGAAAAGCACTGATAAAGAAGCCGAAGGCTCATCCTACGGGTTCGGTGATTTCTACAGATACCTGATCCTGACTGTGATCATGCTTTTCTTATGCACGAAGTACTTCCCGTGGGGAGTAATTACGAAGATCCCTATCCTGAACCTTCTTCCGGCAAGTATCCAGTTCCCGTGGAGATACCTTGCTTTTGCCGGAGTATTTATTGTTCTTCTGATCTGTGAGACGATCCGGCTTACTATGGATAACAAAGGCTTTTCCCGACATGCAGGGATGATGCTGATTGCATTTTCTGTGGTGGTCGGAACGATATTCGGTTGTTTGCAGTATTTTTCCTATGTGAAAGTGAACTACAATTCTGAGTACAATATCCGTTCTGAAACATGCTCGCAGCATGAGTATCTTCTGTCAGATACCGATATTCACGATGTCGGAAGCGACTATATCTCATCCGGAGAGGTGAAGGTTTCCGATTACACTAAAGACGGAGATCGGATCAATTTCTCTTATTCCTCTGATTCAGAAGGTTATGTCGATCTTCCGCTGTTTAACTATTCTCATTATGTTGCGGAGTACTCGGAAGGGGATACCGGAAAGTATCAGTCTATCGATATCGAAAATGGAGAGAATAACCGTATCCGTATCCTGGTTGGAGAAAATACAGACGGACATATCCGCGTTCATTTCCAGGCTCCGGTCTACTGGGGGATTGCTCTTACCGTAAGCATTCTGAGTGTGGCGGGATTAACGGTTTTTACTGTCTGGAAAATAAGAAAGAAGAATAGCGGAGAAGAGGGCGTGCCGTCATGAACGGTTGGCTTTAAAGGCACGCTTGTGTGCATACATGATCTCATCCGCTTCCTGCATGCAGGTAACGATATGACTGGTATCTCTGCCTTTTAATTCAGAAATGCCCATGCTGGCATGGACTTTGAAAGGCTTTCCCGAGCTGGAGGAAATCTCTTCCAGCATACTCTTTACCTGAGACGCATATTCCTCGCCGCGGCCGGAAGTGTCAGAGAGAAGAACGGCACAGAATTCATCTCCGCCGAATCTGGCACAGAACTCGTTTTCTTTCAGGCAGGACTGAAGGACCCTGGAAATCTCGGAGAGTGCGAAATCTCCCTCGGAATGCCCGTGGATATCGTTGATCGTCTTGAGGTTATCCATATCAATACTTGCAATGCTGATGACGGTTTCATCCGGAGTGCTTGTAAGGATCTCCTGTAGCGCGTTTTCAAAGCCTCTTCTGTTGTAAAGACCAGTGAGCTCATCTGTCTGGGAGAGACGTGTGATCTCGGCAATGACACCGAATTTCTTCTGAAGATAGCAGGTCTCAATTGCGGAAGAAAGCGTACTGATATATGTATAGGTCAGAGAGTTCGGCCATTGCTGATCGTTGGGCTTAAGTACCAGATATCCGTAATCTTTATTCTTGAAGAAGAGAGGATATACGATATATACGCCCGGAGTATCTGTTTCAAAGCATTCCTTCGGTAGGAGATCTTTTCTCTTGAAGGTCTCGTTCACGGCTTCTGCCTGTCGTCTGTTTTCTTCATGCATGATCTGTAGAAGGATCATGTTATCCGTAAATGGTTTTTCGGGTTCTTCGGAGGAGAATATTGGATCAGATTCATCACCGTAACAGATGTATCCCGTCTCACATCGGAGTGTATGGAAATAGTATGTGGCTACGGATAAAGCACTGTCGATATCGAGTGTGTTCTGATAATCCGCCGTGATTCTTCCGGATTCGCGTAGCAGGAACTCTTCTTCGGCGATAGTTCTGTAGATCTGGTCGACATCCCGGCTGATGATCTGTTTGCCACAGCCGCAGCTGGCGCGGAAATTTATCACGTCAGATAGAGTGATCAGCTTGTCCGGATGTTTTCCTTCCTTAATATCGTTGATCAGACGGAAAGCCGCTTCCGCGTACTTTTCAGGACGGATCGTAACGGTAGTGAGAGAAGGAGTGGTATCTTCGCCTTCTTTGATTCCGTCAAATCCGCATACGCAGACGTCTTCAGGTACACGAACACCGCGATTCTTGAGTTCCTCACAGATGGACAGCGCCATATAGTCATTCGCACAGATGATCGCCTGCGGATAAGATATTCGACCCTGCATGAAGAAATCCAGTGCTTTTGCACCGCGGTTACGCCAGTAGTTACCTTCGAAAATCGTATTGGCATCGATCGAAAGCCCGCTGTCACGCATAGCATTGACGAAGCCTCTCAGTCTATCCGGCGAGTCTTTATGCATGTACGGGCCGGACATATAGCAGATATCGGTAAAGTGATGAACATCGATAAAGTGACGTGTCATCTGGTACATGGTATCCCGGTTCTCGATCGAAATCGTGTAGAAATCCGGATGACCTGTCTGGATCAGGATCACGGGGCATGTGGCGTTTGCCTTAACCAGCTCGTAGAACTCTCTGTCCATACCGTTGATATCAAAGGATCCGGGAAGCGCGATAATGGCATCAAACGAGGAGTAATCGGGAAGATAAAGGATGTTCTTCTTGCCGATCTCGGAAAGAAGGTTACGGCCGTATGGAGAAGTATAGGAGCCGTATGATGCAAAGATGATCACATCCATGTCGTTAAGCGAGGCAAGGTCAATAATGGCTTTCCCGAAATCTGTCTGGAAAACCTGAGTGATCTCACTCATGAAAAGACCGATCTTCTTGCGTGCCAAAACCATTCCTCCTGATGTGCTCTCATGCTGTCTATGATGCGATTATATCACCGAAAACCCGCAGATACCAATTTAGCGGGCATTATTTCCGAATTCTTTTCTCTTGCTTAACATTTTGAAATATGTAAAAATGCTTTTAGGGAGAAGAAAAGTCTTAAGGTTTGGGGGTATTTGATTATGTATAACAACAATCAAGGTGCGCCGCAGTACAACGACCGCGAAAAAGCAATCCTGGCAGAAAGAAGCAGATGGACATATGAGATGTCGGGAAAATGCAATACGCTGTTTGTAATCTCGATTATCAGCCTTATTATAAGCGCTGTCGCTATTATTATGGCACTCAGTGTTCTTACATCTTCAAGGCAAAGCTACAGCGATCTTAAAGATACGGCAACAGTACTCATCATTATGTATGTCGCTACTCTGGTTCTGAGTATAATCTATGGTGCTACGGTTCTTTCGATGGGCACGTACATGGATGATTTTTCCTCGGCAGGCGGACTATATATCGCTGCGCAGATCTGTACATTCCTGAAAAGTATTTTCGGATCCGGGAATGCACTCGGCTCGATCTGTAATCTCGTCGGAGCGGCCCTTTCAATTGCATATATTTTCAAATTCTGTGGAGGTATGATCAATTGCTTTGATGCAATTGATAATTACATGGCCGGCAGCTGGGAGTCATATAAAACAACTTATCTTGTGGGAACCATCGGAACACTTGTCAGTGCTCTCGTATTAATTACGCCCAGCCTTACCGGACTTGGATTTTTCGGAGTAATCGGGTTTGCTATCATGATGATTATTGTCGGTATCTGGCAGATTGTTCTTCTTCGTCAGTCTGCAAGTGAATTTGCGGTTTACAGCAGCAGTCCGAAACTTCCCAGAACATCTTCGTCACCATCCGGCTCCGGTGTTTTTCATAATGTAAGTGTCAGTCCGGCAGGTGCGCCACCGGTAAGAAGGCAGGCTCCGCGTACTTCCATGAGCAGAACCGAAGCGGTTCAGAAAGCGGAAGAAATGAGAAGAAGACGTGAAGCAAAAGCAAATGGCGAGGTCCTTCCTGAACCTTCGGAGAAGAAGACATCCGGCTCGGGTTCTTTCAACGACGAACATGCGAATATCCAGCGGCTTAAAGAGTATAAGGAATTGCTGGATTCCGGCATCCTTACTCAGGAGGAATTCGACGCGAAGAAGAAAGAGATCCTGGGAAATTGAGATAAAACATTATCTGAAAGAAAATAGGCAGTCCGTTACGAACTGCCTATTCTTTTTGCAATCTTTAAGTCGATAATTAATTCAGCGATTCGAGCGCCTTCTTAACGGTTTCCGGAGCAGGTGCGCCGGTGATAGTACGCTTATTGACGCAGGTCTGAAGCGAGATCGCATCGTAAACATCATCCTCGATCAGATCAGAGAATTGCTTAAACTCATCAAGAGAGAGCTTCTCAAGAGTCGTGCCGTGCTCGATGCAATAGTGTACAAGTTTTCCGGAGATCTCATGGGTGCTTCTGAACGGGATACCCTTTCTAACGAGATAGTCAGCCAGATCAGTAGCATTGGTGAATCCGCCGAGAGCGGCAGCTTCCATGTTGTCCTTTCTGAGTTTCATGGTCTTGATCATGCCTGTGAAAGGAACGAGAACCCCCTTGATCGTATCGATCACATCAAAGAGCGCTTCCTGAACTTCCTGCATATCCTTGTTATATGTCAGCGGCAGTCCTTTCATGGTGACGAGAAGGGAGATAAGGTCGCCATATACACGGCCGGTCTTACCTCGCGTAAGCTCCGCGACATCCGGGTTCTTTTTCTGCGGCATCATGGAAGAGCCTGTAGAATATGCATCATCGAGCTCGATGAACTTAAATTCCTGAGAAGAATAGAGGATGATCTCTTCGGACAGACGGGACAGGTGCATCATCAGAAGTGAAGCAAAAGATGCGAGTTCGATGGCCCAGTCACGATCAGCTACACCATCCAGTGAGTTCAGTGTGACACCGTTCATTCCGAGCTGGTCCGCGACAGCTTCACGGTCAAGCGGGTAAGTGGTGCCTGCGAGAGCGCCGGATCCGAGAGGTGAGATGTTTGTTCTTGCAATGGCTTCATCGAGACGGTCCATATCTCTGCCGAACATCAGGATATACGCCATGAGATAGTGGGCAAATGTGATAGGCTGTGCACGCTGGAGATGTGTGTAGCCGGGCATGTATGTCTCGGTATTGTCTTTTGCGATATCGATCAGTGTGTCGCGAAGTCCGCCGAGGAGAGACTGGATCTCTTTGGCTTCATCTACAGCATACAGACGCTGGTCAAGAGCAACCTGGTCATTTCTGGATCTGCCGGTGTGAAGACGCTTGCCGGCATCCCCGATGCGGTCGGTCAGTTCTTCCTCAATAAACATATGGATATCTTCGGCATCCGAATCAAAGGTGAGCTTGCCGGAATCGATATCATCCAGAATGGAAAGAAGTCCTTCTTTGATCTTATCGGCGTCTTCCTGTGAGATGATGCCCTGTTTCGCAAGCATCTGACTATGGGCGACTGAGCCCTCGATATCCTGCTTATACATTCTGCAGTCGAAGGGGAGAGATGAATTGAAATCATTTACCGCTTTATCGGTCGCTTTCTCAAATCTTCCTGCCCACATTTTCTTAGCCATAGGTGATCCCTGCCTTTATCTCGATTTACTGGTCTATGATACCACAATTACAGACGGCGATGTAGTTTATATAAGTATTTGCATATGTATTGACAAAAATACCTTGTGTTCTATAATTGTGTTGCCTAAGGGGAAGCGGAATAACTGCTGATAGCAAGGTGTATATCTGATACGATACTTCTATGCTTAAGTTTGTTCACGTCTTTTGGGCGTGAATTTTTGTTTAAAGGGGAGTTTTATATGGGAAACCGCGTAGCCGTGATCAGTGTGATCGTAGAAGAGAACGGGGATACGAATGAACTGAACAGCCTTCTTCATGAATATGGTCAGTATATCGTAGGAAGAATGGGGATCCCGTACAGAAACAGAAGAATCAACATCATCAGCGTAGTGATCGATGCTCCGCAGGATGATATCGCCACACTTTCCGGGAAGATCGGAAATCTCCCGAACATCAGCGTTAAAACCACATATTCTGCCGTAAAGGATGAAAAGGAAGGATAAGAACACATGTATAAGTATGACCCGAAATCATTGATTGCAGATGAGTTTATCAATGATGAAGAAATCAAGGAAACTCTGGCATATGCCGAAGCCAACAAGAATAACTTCGAGCTGATCGATGCGATCCTCGAAAAAGCCCGTCCGGGCAATCTACAGGCTACAGAGCACGGTACGGCTCTGACCCACAGAGAGGCGTCCGTACTTCTGGCCTGTGAGGATCCGGAGCGTATCAAGAAGATGTTTGAGATAGCCGAAGAGATCAAGCAGGCTTACTACGGTAACAGAATCGTGCTTTTCGCGCCGCTGTATCTTTCGAATTACTGCATTAACGGATGCCTTTATTGCCCGTATCATGCGAAGAATAAGACGATCCCGAGAAAGAAGCTTACTCAGGAAGAGATCCGTCAGGAAGTTATCGCTCTTCAGGATATGGGCCATAAGAGACTGGCGATCGAGGCAGGTGAGGATCCGAAGAATAACCCGATCGAGTATATCCTCGACTGCATTAAGACGATCTACAGCGTTCACCATAAGAATGGTGATATCAGAAGAGTTAACGTAAATATCGCTGCGACAACAGTTGAGAACTACAGAAAACTGAAAGAGGCAGGTATCGGTACCTATATCCTCTTCCAGGAAACATACCACAAAGACAGCTACCTCAAGCTTCATCCGACAGGACCGAAGCACGACTATAACTACCACACCGAAGCTATGGACCGCGCCATGGAAGGCGGAATCGATGATGTCGGACTGGGAGTGCTTTTCGGTCTGGAACTTTATAAGTATGAATTTGCAGGACTTATCATGCATGCTGAGCATCTGGAAGCCGTACACGGTGTCGGTCCGCATACGATCAGTGTTCCGCGTGTAAAGCGCGCGGATGATATCGATCCGAACGAGTTTGACGGCGGTATCGATGATCAGACATTTGAAAAGATCATCGCCTGCATCCGTCTGGCAGTTCCTTATACCGGTATGATCATCTCGACAAGAGAGAGCCAGCAGGTGCGTGAGAAGGCACTGAAGATGGGTATTTCCCAGATCAGCGGCGCCAGCAGAACTTCTGTTGGCGGATATACGGAAGAAGAGCGTCCGACGGATACGGAGCAATTCGATGTTTCCGACCAGAGAACGCTTGATGAAGTTGTCAGATGGCTGATGGAGACCGATCATGTACCGTCGTTCTGCACCGCCTGCTACAGAGAAGGCCGTACGGGAGACCGTTTCATGAGTCTTTGTAAGAGTGGCCAGATCCTCAACTGCTGCCACCCGAATGCGCTGATGACGCTTGCGGAATTCCTTGTAGACTATGCTTCCGAGGAGACCAAGAAGGTCGGCTGGGCTCTGATCGAGAAAGAACTGGCGAAGATCCCGAAAGATAATGTCCGTGAGGTCTGTGCTAAGCATATCGAGGAGATCAAGAACTCCAACAGCCGAGATTTCCGTTTCTGATTAAGAAGCACATGTATCTTTGATTTCGTTTTCTCCAATGTTACAATGAAATGGGCATTGGGAATATTGGGGAGAAGAAAATGGGTAATAGGTTCTGCTACGATGCATTTATCAGTTATCGTCATTGTTTTCCGGACAGTGAGATAGCGCAAAATCTTCAGAAAAAACTGGAAAACTTCCGTCTTCCGAAGGCAATCATCGAAAAGACCGGCAAGAAACGGCCTCTTCGCATTTTTCGCGATGAGACCGAGCTTTCCGTTGCCGATGATCTTTCAGATGCGATCTCAACTGCCCTCTGGGAATCAAAATATCTGATCTGCGTTTGTTCTCCCGAGTATCTTGACTCCGTCTGGTGTATGAAAGAGATCGAAGCCTTCCTACGATTTAATGACAGAAAGCATATTCTTCTGGTCCTTGCGGATGGAGAGCCGGATACGGCATTCCCGGAGATTCTCACTTATGAGGAACTATTTCAACTCGGCCCGGACGGACATCCTCAGAAATACAGACAATATAAAGAGCCTTTGGCAGCAGACTGCAGAGGAGATTCGTCCAAAGAAAGAAAAGCGAAGATAGATAGTGCGGTGGTACGTCTGGTTTCAGGTATCCGGGGACTTCCTTATGAGGAACTTGCACAAAGACATAGAAAGGAAGCCTATAATCGGGCAAGAAACCGTGTGCTTGCGGCTTTCGGCGTTCTTCTTGCGATCATTGCTGTAGGTGTATTTTTCTTGGTCCGTATCTCCAGGCAGAAGGCACAGATCTCCAGACAGCAGGATGAACTCACTGCTCAGAAGAACGAGATCGAAGAACAAAGAAACACCATACAGCAGAAGTATGCGGATTCTATGGCCGGTGTCTCGGAGAACCTGCTTCGTGATGGAAGAAGAAAAGATGCTGTATACGCGGCAAGAAGTGTTCTTCCGGATCAAGGTTCTGATGATTATAGTGAGAATTCTTTACGAGCGCTTTCCAATGCCATGGGGATCTATGAGTTTTCGGATCACGCAGCCAGCGATGATATGATCCGAGCCCCAAGTGCCGTATCTCAGTTTGACGTTTCTCCTATGGGTGGATATGTCATGGTAAGAAGTCTCGACAGTAAAGTGTTTGTTATGGATATTTCCAATGACAAGATGCTGCTGATGTATGAGGATCTGAATTTTGCAGATGCCGGTTTTGATGGAGAACGTGGATTCGTATATCAAGGAGAAAACGAGAGCTATACTTATTTCGATTTTTCGTCTGCGACCGAGACGGATCTGGGCATAGAGGATGCGAAGATCATTTCCGATCTGCTGGGAAACGGATACGCGTCCATAACTGATGATGAAATAGTGATTTTCCGTGGGCCGGAAGCTCTCTGTCGTATTGATGTGCGTGGAGAATCGCTACCGGATACGGTTAATATCCGATCTTTTGCTTATGTATTCTTTTCCGTCGATGGGGATGAAGCCTGGATCTTTATTACTGATCAAGATTCAGGAACTACATATATCTATTCGGCAGATCTGCTTTCCGGACACGTGGAAAGGCGTTATACGGATCAATCGTGGATTTATAGTTTCTGTTCGGACGGAGAATCCATGCTTTGTTTATATGACGCATACTCATCGAGAAAGAAAGTATTTCTTAAAGATCTTCATACAGGAGAGCAGAAGAATGCCGAATGGGGTGAAGCATGTAGCGGATTCGAAGTCTGTGGCGACGATATTGTAATATATGATCAGACAACGATATATTTTTTGAATCGGAATCTGGAAGTGATCAGAACGATCGATGTGGATGTGGATCTTTCTACAAGTGTCCTTACTCCGGATGGAATCGCGATTTTTGACTTAAAAGATGGATGTTATCTTATCCGAAACGGAGAATGCCGCTTTTTTGATCCGGATATTGATGATGCAAAACTGCTCTGGGCGAAAGACTATGCGAATGGAACGATGTATCTTTCCGGAACCGGCGAGGATCAGATCAATACTTTTTCATTTAGAAAGACAGATTATCTGAAACCTTATTCCGATACGGTTAAAGAGTTTGAAAGTAGTGTTTTGTTTGATGATCCTGAGGTATCGTCTCTGCAAAATCTTGTCCTGGGAAAAGAGACAGAATTCGGTAAGGATATGATCTACAGTACTATCATGTGTGAGAATGCCGATTATGCGGCTATTCAACTATGGGACGGCCGTGTTTATATATATCGCCGATCTTCTGGAGAACCTGTCAAAAAAGCATATGCGATGGAAGGGTTTGTCCAACGGTTTTATTACGATGAAAACGGCGGGAATTATTTCATCTCATCGGAAAGATACCTTGAAATCTATGATGATGGATTTAGAACCATCGGCAGCATATCTGATTGCCAAATGATCGGATACGATGAA
>JAILHZ010000061.1 GCA_024695545.1 Clostridiales bacterium | reverse complement strand
GGCGCATCCATTCTGCCAAGAAGAAAATCAAGAAGGAGGTCGAGAAATATGAAGATGAAAACGACACGAAACTGTTTATGGTCGTACCATTCTTAACGCAATTGTTTACCAAGGAAGCCGAGCAGGTGGCATTTAAACCTATTCCGGCATCACTTTTGAATCTGTCCGCATCTACCGGAGCTGCCACGGAGGCAGCCGGATCCAAACTTGCTTCACAGGCAATAAAGAAAGGGACAGAGGTTACTATGAAAAAGACTATTATTACTATCGTATCTATTGGACTTGCAGGCGCTGCCACAGCCGGGATCGTCTTCTTTGCGACAAGAAAAGATAACAACTCCGGAGCGAAAAAGAATACCGGCAAAAATGCAGACAACGAGATCACCGAGATCGATCCTGAGGATCAGAATAACGGCGTAGATCCGGACGGCAAGAATAACGCGGATAACGATTCTTCAGCCGCAAGTGAAGACAAGCACTACTATAAGTACTTCATCGTTGAAGACTCCAAGGATTATTTCACAGGCGAGGAATATGTTGAATTCACCATAGATTACACGCAGTACTCGCTCAAGGAAGCAGCTGAAAACGTCGAGGGCGAGATCATCATTCCGGACGGCGTAACAAAACTGGGATTCACCTTCACCTCCTTTGATAAAGTAACGAAGGTCGTATTCCCTGAGGGAATGACATTCCTTCCCAGAAATTGTTTCTCGGATTGCGAATCCATCGAAGAAGTCGTCCTTCCGGACTCTATTGATACTCTGAAGGGATACTCCTTCTACCACTGCTATAACCTGCACAAAGTCGTGATGCCAAAATCTCTGAAGCATATTTCAGAGGGCGGAACTGTCAGCTATGACATGGATATCGATATCTACTTCCCTGCAGAAGTAGAACTGGAAACATATAACAGTGAAACCTTGGGAACACTGTTCACGAATATGCCGTTCGGAAGTAAGGTCACCGTCCATCTCGTCAAGGGCTCCTGGATGGATACCCACTTTAAGGAACTGTATATCGATGAATCCAGCTCTACCGTAGACGGTGTATACACCAACTATCCGAAGGTAGAATACTGGGACGGCGTAAATACATAAAAGGAACACATTTTCAGATCGCTTATGGTGAAAAGAGCACCTGGTATGAATCAGTCGCAGGGTTCTTCGGATTCGGTATGGAAATCTCAAATTAAAAGCACTGCAAAAGAATAACCTTTCAAAAAAGGGGGCGCCTCATCGTATGAGACGTCCCCTTCTTCTAATTCATTTCGCGAGGGAAATCAGGGCTTGATACCCAGGTCCATAAGATGGTTCTGGCACTGCCCGCTGAATATGATCCTCTTGACCGTGAGCGGTTCGCCCATTATTGAACAATACTTCAAAAGCGTTCCCTCTTCCGCAGCATTCGGATAACGGCCATACGCTACCTTGCAGACGAGACGGATGATCTCTCTAGAAGATGAACTTCTGAATATTCCTTTTGCCTGATTTTTAACATACAGATTCCAGAGGAAATCCGTACCTGACATCTGATGTGTACTCAGTTTATACATAGTTACATCAAAATCCTGACCGGCCTTACTCAAATTGAAGTTATAATAGGCACTATAAACCAGACTTTCCGCCTCACGCGAATACACTCTGACATACGTGACTGTACCGGAAGATGTGTCATTAACGTAAAATGCGAAACTGTAGTTTCCGACCGGCAGTTTTTTCAGATAGAGCGCGTCTGTCAATTCCTGACTGCAATAATTGGATTTGCCTCCATAATATGTGGCGAGACTACATAATTCATACAGGTACAAATTCGTTCTTCCGGAAGGAACCGTGATCCTTTCGGTCACTTTGCGGATATTGCAGCCTGCATCGTTATCTCTGACTACGAGAGTGAGTGTGAAACTGGAGCTGACATTGACGATCTCACCCTCCAGAAATGCATACTCATCTCCCTGTCGGACATAATATGTACCATTGTGGTTCGTATATTCCTTAATAGCGGTATGGCCGGTGGGGGCCTTAAAACCATCATCAACACAGAGGTTTCGAGCATAAGATCTTCCTGCTGCAAAAGCACTTCTGAATGGGATGAAAACGATCACCATAGCCATCAGAAGCGCTGCGACTTTCGTCGTACACTTTGATTTTCCCATGATATTTACTTCCTTGTTTGAAAATTGATCGATTACAACAAACCCATTCCTTTGACGATCACAACACCCATAGACTATCATTATCGAAACCGGTTTACTAACAAAATCGCACCGGATTATATAACGATCTTTCACATTATCTTAATCGTGATAGAATATACTCATGTATTAACGGAAAACTGTCCGATGACACCCCGTGAGAAAAAGGATATCCTTCTTGAAGAAAGACAGTGACATCCGATCATCGTTTCCTTTACTTAAGATCGGTCAGATCAGCTGCTGCTCGTTGATGATCAGCTTAAACTGTAGGCCGAGCGTTTCTGCGGCCTTACGGCACAGGACCATGCGCTGCAGGAAGATCTCGAAATAGTCCATCACCGAACTATAGTGCGTATCGACCGAGAGCTTGAGCTTGATGATCGTATGCGCCTCATTGATCTTCAGCTCGGATTTCGTGACCGAATAGTTGACGCGGTCATGAATATCGAAGGAGGACTTATCGTCATTACGGACACGGTTACGGCGCACATCGCTCTTATCCGCCAGGATCAGCGCCGCTGCAAGGGAATTGACCGGGACACCGGTTCCCTCATCGTGATTTCCGATCGCCGTGACGATCATGCCGATCTCCTCCGGCGGAAATCCCATCTCATTTAAGATCCTAAAAGCGATCAGCGCGCCTGACTGGCTGTGATCCGTCCGGTTCACCAGATTGCCGATGTCATGGAGATATCCGGCGATCTTTACAAGTTCCACGGTCCTCTCCGGAAATCCCAGCGTCTTAAGGATATAGCCGGCCGTCTCCGCCACAAGCGTCACATGCGCGAACCCGTGCTCGGTATATCCCAGCGCATCCAGCGACTCGTTCGCCTGCTTGATATAAGTTTTGATCACTTCACTATTCTTGATCTCTTCGTAAGTCATCTGACTTCTCCAACTAGTTTCTATTCTTCATTTTCGCGGTTCATTATACCATTCAATCTATTTCAGACATCATGTTAATCTATCTCAGTCGTCATGCAGCTGACCTCATCCTCATCGACCTTTTCCCATTTTCCTTTTGCGCGATCGAATTCCTGCGTGTAGTACCACATGATGTCATACCCTCTCGCAGTGTATCTAAGTTCGACCGTATCCTCGGTGATCC